>JBGTAO010000408.1:0-4556 GCA_041749835.1 Gemmata sp.
CCGCCGCCGCGGTTCGACCCGCTGGCCGGGTTCCTGAGCTTCCTGGTGCCGGGGTTGGGGCAGGTGTACCAAGGGCGGATTGCCAAAGGCTTGCTCTTCTTCTTCGGCCTCTACGGATTGTTCTTCTATGGCATGTGGATGGGGCAGTGGCGAAATGTCTGGCTGCCCGATACCACGGATCTTCCCGAGATGGTCATTCTTGGGCAACAGCTCAATGGCGGGTTGAAGTCGGTGGCGTATCGCCCGCAGTTCCTGGGCCAGGTGTGTATTGGCGTGGCCGCGTGGCCGGCGATCGTGCAGTTTATTCAGTTCGACCGCATGAAGAACGAAGGCCCGATTTTCCGCAAGTTCCAACGTTCGCCCAGCGAGGATGAGCTGAACGACTTGCAACGCAATGCCACCAAGCGCTGGGATCTGGGTTGGGTGTACACCGTCATTGCCGGCGTGCTGAATTTGCTGGTGATCTACGATGCCTTCGCGGGTCCGATGTTCCGCGATCCGCCGACGTGGCTGGATGCAGAAGGCGATGAGGAACTGGGCACCCCGCCGACACCGGAAGAACCCGCCGTCGACTCGGCTCCCACCGTTGTTGCTGCACCACCTGCGATACCACCCGGGGGTGCGTCGTGATCGCTGCACTCTTTGCCGTCAGCATCTACTGGGATCTTCCCATTCTGCTGACCGTCGTCAGTCTGGTGTATGCGGCCACGCGGCACGATCGCTGGGACAAGATCCTGGCGGAGGGGCTGGGCTGGGGCTTGCGCATCGCCGTGTTCCTCACCACGATTGGCCTCGTGCTCTACTTGCTTTCCACTTATCTCTGATGCCCCAGGTATACATGGGGTCTGCGCTGGCCCCGAATCGAGCCGATTCCCCGTTTTCTGTGCGCGCTGCTCTTTCTGCGCGCGGTACACTTCACAGTCAGGTCATCACATCGATCGCCAACTCCATTCGAGGCGGGAGGCAATGCCTGACACGCCCAACAACCCGGTGAATCCCGAATCGATTGCGCCAGCAGAGACTGTTCGCCCCGTCGAGAGTGCCCGGTTGCAAATGACGCAGTTGGTGGTGCAAGAGGAGCAACCGCTCCTGGTGGTGTTGCGCCGGCTCTGCGAGATCGCCGCCGATACGCTTGAGGTGGAACGGGTCGGCATCTGGTTGCTGAGTTCCGATCGGAAGGCACTGCGCTGTGCCAATCTCTTTGAGCGAACCACCCGCGAACACTCCGACGGAATCACCCTGCAGGTGGCCGACTTCCCCGATTACTTTCAGGCGATCGAGTCGCGGCGAGCCTTACCGAGCGAATACGCCCAGACCGATCCCCGGATTCACGAACTGCGCGACCGTTACCTCATCCCGCTGGGCATCACGTCCATGCTCGATGCCCCGGTGTTCCGCGACGCCGATCTGATTGGCATCGTGTGCCATGAACACATTGGCCCGCCGCGCGAATGGTCCACCGAAGCGCGCGACTTCGCCATGTCGGTCGCCGATGCGGTTTCCTCCAAGATCAAATCGGCCGAGTTGCTCATTACCCGCTCGGCGCTGCGGCGGCACGCGGATGTGCCCAGTATGGGCGACCGCATGGAAGTGGTGGGCCGGCTCGCCGCGTGCATTGCCCACGACTTCAAGAACCTGCTCACGGTGATCATTGGCAACGCGAACCTAATTGAGCGCACCGAAGGGTTGCCACCCGAGGTCATGATTCGCGCGGTTCAGATCGAGGAAGCCGCAGAGCGGGGCACGAATCTGGTGCGCGAACTACTCGATTTTGGCCGCGAGCCCAACGGCACGCCACAGGTGCTTCGCCTGGCGGAAGTGGTGGAGAAGACGCTGCCGCTGCTGCAGGGCGGAGCCGGGGCTCAGCACACCGTTCGCTATACCCGTAACGGCGGCCTGGGCCGCGTGCTGATTGATCGTGGCAACCTGGAACGCATTCTGTTGAATCTCGTCATCAACGCCCGCGATGCCATGCCGAACGGCGGAACGATCGGCTTGAGCCTGGCGACCGAGCAAGTCTCCGAAGGGGATGGCGTGGACGGTGCGTACATGCGCATCGACGTGCACGATACGGGCATGGGCATCCCGGCTGCCGACATCGAACACATCTTCGACCCGGGCTACACCACCAAGGGAGTCGGCAAGGGAAGCGGGCTGGGGCTCGCCATTGTCCGCCGCATTGTCGAACGGGCCGGCGGCTTTGTGCGCGTTAACAGCACCCTTGGCATCGGCACCACCTTTCACCTCTACTTACCGCGCGTCGCCGTCGAAGCGGTACCGAAGTAATCCGCTCTTGGCGAGTGGCCATCGCGGCGTACCGTGCAGGTGTGCTATCTCAACGCCTGAAATCGGACTTCATAGTCGTGTCTCGGCTTGCGTGTTATTGTGGAATGCAATTTCAGAAAATGCTGCTTGTGAAACGATTGGCTATCGGCTGGATTCTGGTGCGGGTCAGTTCTTGTGGACAGGGGGAGCGCGATGATTCCCGACGAAGCCCAAACCCATCTGAACACACTCACCAGTCCTCCTGCCACCACTGCGCCGGTCATCGGTAGCAATAGGGGGGGGCGTAGCGACTGCTGCCGAGTTTCTCCTCCTATTGGCCATTGCCACAATTGTGCGAACAACCTGAAGCAAATCGCACTGGCCGCGCACAACCACCACGACACGCTGGGCACCCTGCCGGCCGGGGCACGGATCAGTACGCCGCAAGAACCGATGCCGTACATCAGTTGGCGTGTGGCACTCTTGCCGCAACTGGAACAGCAAGCATTCTGGAGTGAAACTCTGAAGGCGTTCACCGTCAATGGGAGCCCGTTCTCCGATGCGCATACCCATCTGCGTGCCCACACCCAGAAGGTCTTCTCGTGCCCACAGGACGATCGCCTCACGACGGCCTGGCTTGTGCGCCCATACAGCGGCGGAGGGCTCCAGGTTGCCCTCAGCTCGTACATGGGCGTTTCGGAGACCCGCTCGCAGCACAAGAATGGCATGATCTACGCAGGGTCGAGCACGCGGTTGTTGCATGTCATGGACGGAACTTCAAACACGCTGATGATCGGTGAACGACCTCCGAGCCGCGACCTGATTTATGGCTGGTGGTATGCGGGCTCCGGGCAAGGGCAGGGATCGGTCGATTCCCACCTGGGTGTCCAGGAACGGAACTTTCTCGGTGGGGATTACCGCGCGTGTCGGGCCGAGCCTTACGAGTCCCAGGGCAGCACCGTGAACGAGCACTGCTCGGCGTTCCACTACTGGAGCCTGCACCCCGGTGGTGCGCACTTCGCGCTGGGCGATGGCTCGGTACGCTTTCTGCGATACTCGGCCCGCGACATCATGCCGGCGCTGGCCACTCGCTCGGGTGGCGAGGTAGCAAGCGTGCCCGATTGAGGCCCGGCCGGTGGTGTGTGAAACACAGATCGACTCACTCATGTGATGCTGCCGAACGCTCCATCAATTCCAGTGCAGCAATCAGATTCCAGCCTTCTCTCGAATCGTACAGCGATGAATATTTGGAGAATCCTCGCGTCAAGTTGGCCCGGATGGAGATGACCGCGCTATTAGTGATTTGCCTCGTTACTCAATCGGTATCGCATCAAGAGGATTACCTTCGTGAAAGACATCGTAGACACCGCAGTTGGCGCGGGAACCTTCAAGACATTGGTGGCTGCCGTCACTGCGGCGGGCCTGGTCGATACCCTCAAAGGGACCGGCCCGTTCACAGTCTTCGCGCCCAGCGACGAAGCGTTTGCGAAGCTCCCCGCCGGTACAGTCGAGAGCCTGCTCAAAGATATTCCGACGCTCACGAGCATCCTGACGTACCACGTAGTTTCGGGCAAAGTACTCGCCGCCGATGTGATGACAATGGACGGCAAAGAGGCCAAAACGGTCAACGGCGCTGCGATCAAAATTAGCACCACCGGCGGCGTGAAGCTCAACGGCACCTCGACCGTAACGGCTACCGACATCGCCTGCACCAATGGCGTTATCCACGTCATCGACACGGTCATCATGCCGCCTAAGTAAGCAGTCGCTCCCAATGACTCCCTTTAAGCCGGCAACCGAGATGCCGGCTTTCCTTATGGACATTTGTCATGTCGACTTCGTTCCTTCGAATCCTCAGTAACGTCTGCTTTGTTGCTGGCTTTGTATCCATCGCGATCTGGTTTTCGCTCTAAGATCCCGACTTGGCCCATGCCGAGCGCTTCGGCATATTCGTCGGGTTGTGGGCACCCACCTTCTTCATTCTCTCCGACCGTTTCGATCGCTATGCCACGCAAAAGCCCTTAAGCACGGGCTCTGATCGCGTTGCTGCTCTGCAAATTGTTATGCGAGAGGTTGGAAATTGCCATTCCAGCTCGCCTCAGAATTGCCGCGACAGGCTTGGGTTGAACTTCAGGTCCATCAGCCACCCCAGCATCTCAAGCCGGACAATGGTATGTCCGGCACTCCTTTTCGGCGCTCAGTGGACTTCCATTACCACCCGGAAGCCGATGTTGTCGCAACCCGAGTCGAAGGCGTGCCCGCGGCGGGCGGCGCTGCGGCAATCGGTGGCA
>JBGTAO010000409.1:0-8162 GCA_041749835.1 Gemmata sp.
GCCGGTCAGGTGCTCGCGCTGGTTGCGCTTGCCCTCGGATCGACGGATATCCTTCGCCACCCGGAACGCGACACCGTGCAGCCAGCCGGCAATCGCTCCTGGTGGAGTGATCGCGGCGGCCCGGCGGGCCAGTACCAGGAACGTGGCCTGGAAGGCATCTTCCGCCGAGTGCCAGTGGCCCAGCACCCGCCGGCAAACGCCAAAGACCATCGGCCCATGTCGAGCAACAAGCGTGCTAAATGCTCGTGCATCGCGGTCGGCCACGAAGCGGCTGAGCAAGTCGCTATCGGTCGCTTCGGCATCACGCATCGGAGCAAACACGCTCGCGAATCGTGCGGTCGTCGTTGTCATCGAAGATTCCCCGGGTGGCCGACATCCATCGGCTCTACTCTACTTGGTTCGAAGCGTGGCGTTCCATCGATGACTTCGAAAAGAACTGTGGGAATCGAAGTGGTTACTCGAACAGCCCGGGGCCGGGCTTTTCTTCGGGCTTCGGCTTGGGCGGAGCTTTCCCGAGCACCCCGAAACCACGCGGCGTCGCCACCCGCCCACGCGGCGAACGCACGATGTACTGCTCGCGGAGTAGATACGGCTCGATTTCGTCGGAGAGCGTGTCGCCTGCCAGGTTCATCGTGGCGGCCAGTGCTTCGATTCCCGTGGGGCCACCACCGAAGAGATCGATCAGCGTTTCCAAATACTTGCGGTCGTTCTTGTCGAGTCCATCGCGATCCACCTCGGCCATATCGAGCGCGGCCCGGGCCACCTCTTCGGTAATCGCTCCTTCATGCAAGGCGGCCGCGTAACTGCGCGACCAGTAAAGCCGGGCGTTGGCCACACGCGGGGTGCCCCGGCTGCGCTGGGCCAACTCTTGCGCCGCCGCTGCCGTGATCGGCGTGTTCAGCTTGGCAGCATTGATCGTGACAATGCGAGCCAACTCTTCGACGCTGTAAAATTCGAGGTGCTCGTGCATCTTGAAGCGGTCCCGCATGGGGCCACTGAGCATGCCACTGCGCGTGGTTGCGCCGATCAGTGTGAAGCGCTTGAGCGACATCGAAATGGTGCGGGCGCTCATGCCATCACCAAGCACGATGTCGATACGGAAGTCTTCCATCGCCGGGTAAATGAACTCCTCCACGATGCGGGGCATGCGGTGGATCTCGTCGATGAACAGGATCGAGCCTTCTTCCAGGTTGGTCAGGAACGGCAGCAGATCGGCGGGCTTGGAGAGCGCCGGCCCGCTGGTCATCTGGATGCTGGTGCCGAGTTCATTGGGCAACACGGTAGCGAACGTGGTCTTGCCAAGCCCGGGTGGTCCGTCGAAGAGGATGTGCCCGAGTGGTTCTTGAAGCTTCTTCGAAGCGCGCACTGCGATCTCGAGCCGCTCCGCGACCTTCCGTTGCCCGATCACTTCCTTGAGGAGCTTGGGCCGTAGCGCCGCATCGACCTTCTTGCGGTCGTCGTCGCTGGGGCCAGTGGTAATCACCTTCTCACGAGCCATGTGCGCTTCCCTGCTCTCCAGTCAGCGGGACAATGTGTTGTTGCATCCAGGTGGTGAACTCGTCGCGGGTAATCGTATTAGCGGCTAATCGGAGAAACACGGCTTCTTGCTCATCCACGCTTGCGCTCATCTCGAAGCCGTTGAGCACCAGGAACGTTTCCAGAGCAGCGTGGGCGATTCGTTTGTTGCCATCGTTGAACCCATGGTTGCGGGCCAACGAGTAAGCGAGCGCGGAGGCCTTTCGTGTAGCGTAGCGTTCAGTTCCTGCCCGCCAAATGTCGCGCGGGGTTGCGCGACTGCGGAATCGACTTTTCCGCGATCCAGGACACCCGGCATTCCGCCGGACTGCCGAATGATAATCTCGTGGAGTTGGATCACTTCATCCGTTGTGAGTTACATCATTGGGCAAGCCGACGGTAAAGCTCGGCGTTCTTGGTTAGCACATACTTGGCGGCGGCTTCAAACCCGTTCTGGCGTGTCAGGAAGTCGTCGGTGATCTGGCGGAGCAATTCCTCCACTGCGACGCCCCGAGCGCGAGCCACGTCTGCTAACTGTTCGGCTTTCTCGTGATCGACCTGAAATGTCACGGTACTCATGTCTTACCCCTTCTGGTTGTAGATCAATGCAAGGGCTTCTTGCGGTGTTTGGAACGTCTTGCCGCTGGTGAGCAAGCTATCGAGCTTGGTGCGGGCCTCCATGGGGTTCAGCCCTAGCCCCATCAGCGCCTCGTACACGTCCTCGATTATCTGTCCATTGGTCAGTGCGGTGACCGGAACGGCTTCCGGCTCTGTTACTGCGGGCTTGCGCTTGGTGCTTGTTCGCGGCTTCTCCTCGGGTGGTTCGGTTGCTTCCACCGGTGCCGGAGCGCTCATCATGGCGAACTTCGTGACTTTGCGCTTCAGCGTAGTCACGATCTGCTCGGCCGTGGTCGCACCGATACCGGGTAGCGTACTGAGCCAGCGGACATCCTGGCGGGCAATGGCATCCGCGATTTCTTTGACTGGGCGAGCCATCGCTTTCAGTGCTTTCTTCGCTCCGATCTTCTCCACGGTGCAGAAGAGATCGAAGAACTCCAGTTCACCTTCGGTCAGGAAGCCTAGCTTGCGTGGCACGAAGCGATTGCCGCCCGAGTTGCCTTCCAGGTACTCCGTGATGTGCAGAGTCAGTTCCTGACCCGTTCGCAATTGAATCTGCCGCCGGACCGCTTCGGGAATCAGAACCTGATACTCGATTGGCCCCAGTTGTAGGCGGACCTCGTCGTCGAGCACTCGGGTTAGTAAGCCCGTCATGCGGGTGATCATGTAGTGTCGTCCGTGTCGTCGGGGTCGGGGCCGAATAGTGCTTCGCGGTTAATGCCCGTGAAGGTTGCCGATCGGGCTCCCCCCATGATACCGTTCCCACAGGCGAAGTAGTGACACAGGGCGATGGCCAAGGCGTCGGCGACATCGTGCGGTTCGGGTGGCTTGGCAAGCCCGAGTTCGCGCGTGATGGCGTATTGCATCTGTTCTTTGCTGGCCCGGCCGCTTCCCGTGACGAGCTTCTTCACCTTGGTTGCCGCGTAACTGAGAACCGGAATGTTCCGTTGGGCACCGGCGAGGAAGTACGCTCCACGAGCATGGGCCATCAGGATTGCCGTGCGCGGGTGTTCGTAATGGGAGTAGAGTTGCTCGATCGCCATCGCTGTGGGCTTCCACTCCTCCAGCACCTCACACAGCCCATCGTAAAGCGTACGGATGCGTTGTGCCATGTCGGCAGGTTCACGCTTTTCGGCGGAGCGAATGACTCCGGCGTCGCACACCTTGGGGCCGCTTTCAGTCGCTTCGAGCACGGCATAACCGGTGACTTGCAACCCGGGGTCGAGGCCGAGAATCCGGCGCGGGGTGGCCATGGTGGTGTTCCTTCTGCTCGAACAACCGTTCGCTCGCCGGTGTCGGGTTCACAACCGGGCGACCTATCCCACACGCCACGTCGTACCACCCGGGCGATCTTCGAGTGTGACTCCGAGTTCCCCCAGGCGTTTGCGAATCAGATCGGTCTGGTCGAACAGTGCCTTCTTCAGCGGGTTGTCCTTCGCGGCACCCTTGGCTGTCGTGCGCAGGTTCTCCCGCAAATCGAGGAGCAATTGCATGAGCCCACCGACGAGTTGATCGCCACCGCCGAGCGACTTCTCTTGCGGAGGTTCCCAGAACAGCCCAAGGATGTTGCCGAACGTGCGGAGGATGCGAGCCCGCCAGATCAGTTCTTCGGTCTGAGCACCGGGAGTGGTCGCTTCTTCGAGCTTGTTCGCATCGATGAAGCGATTCAGCGCCCGGAGCAAATCGAACATCAACCCGATCGCGCCCCCGGTGTTGAAGTCGTCGTCCATCAGTTCGTGGAAGCGCCGCCAGAGCTCCGCGAGTTCCGGGTCCGGCTTCTGGTTGGTGGATTCCAGATAGTTGCAATCGGCCAGCGTGAAGAAGGAACGCCCGGTGACTCGCTCGAAGCGCTCGAAGAACTGGTGGAACCCTTGAAGCGATGTCTTCACCTCGTCGAGCCGTTCCTCGCTGTACTCGATCGGGCTGCGGTAGTGCGTGCCCAGAAGCAAGAATCGCACGGTCTCGGCTGTGTGGCGTTGCAGCAGGTCCGCGATATTCACCACATTCCCGACGGAGCCCGCCATCTTCGCTGCGCCCATCTTCAACAGCCCGTTGTGCATCCAGAAGTGCGCGAACGGTTTGCCGGTCCAGCTTTCACTTTGGGCCAGTTCGTTCTCGTGGTGTGGGAACTGCAGATCGAGGCCGCCGCCGTGGATGTCGAGCGTTTCGCCCAGCATCTTGATGGCCATGCAAGTGCACTCGATGTGCCAGCCGGGCCGACCGCGGCCGCACTGGAACGGGCTCTCGTACTGCACCTCGGGTGGCTCGTCGGGTTTGGCACCTTTCCAGAGCGCGAAGTCGCCGGGGTTGTGCTTCTTCGCGTTCACTTCCAGCCGGGTGCCCGCTTCCATCTGCTCCGGGTCGCGGTTGCTGAGCTTGCCGTAATCGTCGTCCTTGGCCACGTTGAAGTAGACGCCGTCGGGCAGCTCGTAGGCGTAGCCCTTCTTCTTGAGGTCGTTGATCACGTCGATCATGCCGCTGATGTGCTGGGTGGCGCGCGGGAAATGATCGATGCCCGTCACGTTCAGCGACTTCAGGCACTTGAGGTAATCGTCGGTCATCTTCGCGGCGAGTTCCGGCACGGTGGTGTTCAGTTCCCGCGCCCGGGCGATCAGTTTATCGTCCACGTCGGTGATGTTGACCACCCACGTGACCCGGAAGCCCAGGTACGTGAGATAGCGCTTGATCGTGTCGAAGATCACCGGACCAACCATGTGGCCGATGTGGCTCGGCTTGTACACCGTTGGTCCGCACACATACATCGAAACCGCATCGCCGACTTGCTTGTGGAATGGTTCTTTCTTGCGCGTCAGTGTGCTGTAAACCTGCAGGGCCATAATCACTCCGGCGATTCGTCAGAAAGGGCACCGAGAACTCCGCACCGCGTGAAGGCCAATCGGGCTGGGGAGTTCGTTGGATTCGTTGGGTTACGGGTTCTCGATCAGCACGACCGCGTGGCAGCCGATCGCCTCTCCGCGGCCAATATGGCCGACCGACTCGCCCGTCTTGGCTTTCACGTTCACGGCATCGGTCGCAAGGTGGAGCAGCGTTGCGAGGTTGGCCCGGATGGCGGCTTTCACCGGTCCCAGCTTGGGTTCCTGGGCGAAGATCGTGACATCTACATTGACCACCTGCCAGCCGAGTTGGTTCAACCGGGCCAGCGTTTCGGTCACGAAGAGCCGTGAATCGCCGTTTTGCCATCGCGGTTCGGTATCGGGGTAGGCGTCGCCAATGTCGCCGAGGCCCGCCGCTCCGAGAAGCGCATCGGTTACGGCGTGGAGCACCGCATCGGCATCGGAGTGGCCCACGAGCCCCTTGGAGTGCGGAATCGTGATCCCACCCAGGATGAGCGGCCGCCCTTCGGCCAGGCGGTGTGTATCGTGCCCCGACCCCACGCGAATCACGCAGCGTACCTCCAAGAGGGGAGAATCCGTTTCTCTCATTCGAATTCTACCCAGTGAATGAGAATTGGCACAATGCGGACTGCGTTCTCTACACCGTGAACCCTTGCTGGAACAGCGGTTGCGCCCGAGAATCTCCCAAATGTGAAGAAATTGCGAATCCCGATGTCAGGTTTGTGGTCGCTCGTTCGTGTTTATTTCGAGAGAGAGTTCGCATGGAGCTAGAAGCGGACACGATCGTCCAGGTTCTCCTGCGTGAACGATTGCGGATCACGGCTCAGGCGGCGGCCGTAATTCGAGATGTTCATGCAGCCGACGACATCTTCCAGCAAGTGGTACTGGCTGTGCTGGAAGTGCGGACCCGCTTCCACGATACCGATCACCTCAAAGCCTGGGCTTTCCGGGCTGCCCGGTGTCGAGCGCTCGACGTGGCTCGAAGTCGGCAGATGCAAATGCTCCCTGCGGAAGTGTTGGACCTGCTCGAATCGCGCTGGACCGACTCGCCCTTACTGGCCAATACCGATCGCGGTGAAGCTCTCCATCGCTGTCTGGCCCAATTGCCGGTTGCGGCCCGTGAGTTGTTGCGCTTGAAGTATGCCGACGGACTGACCGCTTCCGTAATCGCAGATGAGACACACCGCACGGAGAATGCCATTCACCAGAACCTGTGCCGCATTCATCGCTCCTTACGCGAATGTGTGGAGAAGGAACTGGCAGGAGCCGAATCACCATCCCTGCGGGAGGCACGCTAATGACTCCCGATCTTCGGTTGTACGAGCTGTTCCTGCGCTATTGGGACAATGTGCTCTCCTTCGAGGAAGCCCAGGAACTTGGCAACTTGTTGGCCAATGATCCACTGACGTGCGATCGGTTCCACTTGTTCACGTTGCAAGCGATCGCAGCCGCGGAACTGCCCAAAGCACCGTTGCCGCTCCAGCCACATTCTGCCCCGAAAGCCTCCGGAAGTGTCGTTCTGGTTCCTGAAGCTGTACCCGCAGCAGTAGCGACGATATCGCGGGGCGTCTCGCGGCGACGCATGATGAGTTACCTGGGCGGCGGGTTAGCGGTGGGGATTGGTGGAGTTGCATTCGTCCGCTGGGCTGGTCTGGGCGATTCGTCTCGCAATCCGCGTCTGAGCAATGTTCAGGGGACGGTGCTAGTCCACGATCAGTTTGGCAAATCGGTATCACTCGACCGCACCTTGCCCGCCGGTGCCACGATCACAACGTACGGGCTCGCATCGTCCGCGGTGCTGGTGTACCCCAACGGGGCAGGCGTGACCCTGACCGGCGATTCGGCGATCAAGCTCACAGAACAGCAACGGGGAGTTCTGCTCCACCGCGGGGCCATCAGCGCCACAATTCCGGAACTGGCAACCGGAGAAGAAGCCCTCGTCTTGCAAACCACGCAAGTCTCGTTTGTGGGGAAGCGTGGTGTGATGATGAGCCTGAGTAGTGGGCTTCGCCGAACGGAAGCACTGGTGCATCTGGGTATGGCGGCCGCGACACGCCCGACCGGCGCATCGTTCACGGTTGTCAAACAAGGCGAATCGCTCACCGTCTGGCAGGATGGCGAGCACAAGAAGCAGCCGATTGCGCCGACACCGGAAGCCTACCGGTGGGATCTCGATCAGCCACTCCCGGAAGGCTGGACGGTCGGCCGCCGCGAGCTGACGAACGATCGGCAATTTGTGGTAAGCCCGGAACTCTGGCCCGATCCGTATTACCAAAACACGGAGATGTACCAAATTCGCTCCGATAAGCAGTGGCTGCATGGCTTCTTCGCGGCGCAGCCGGGTACGCTGCTCCGCGTTCGATACTGGGTCGATCGCCCAGGAGCGGGGCAACTGTGTATTTGCGTGCGTACAATGCAATCGCGGTCGCCGGAAACGGGCATGCTGGAGTGGAATGGTAACTACGGTTCCACGGGCGTCGGTTCGTGGCAATGGTTGGAATTGCGGACCGACGAAATGATTCCACCGGCGCACAAGCACCCACCGAAGTTCCCGACACCCTGGATTGGATTCTTGTTCATCTTTAACACGTACACGATCGATCTCGGCTTGAAGATTGCGGAGTTCCAGGTCACTCGCGCTGGTGCCGCAGCTCCGGGAAAGTAGTTGGTTTGCGAGTACGTCTGCAGGTCACTCTTCTTCCGGGTGACCAGTAGATGGGTTCGGTTCGCCCTCTCTCATTTCTTTATCGTTGGAGGTCTCTCCCATGCGGTTGCGTCGTTCCGGTTTCACCCTGATCGAGTTGTTGGTGGTGATCGCCATCATCGCGATCCTGATTGGTCTCTTGCTGCCTGCGGTCCAGAAGGTCCGCGAGGCGGCCGCGCGAATGAGCTGCCAGAACAACCTGAAGCAGATCGGGCTGTCACTGCACAATCACGAATCAGCTTTGGGCTACTTCCCCACGTGCGGGGCTCAGTCGGCCGGGTTTGGCATGACGGGTGTTGGTTTCGAGACCATGGGCTGGGCGTACCAGATCCTGCCCTACGTCGAACAGGAGTACTTGTTTAGCGCGAAGCGTCTCTTGTCTGATTCGTAAGTGGAGGCGGTGCTGATGAACCAGTAATCCTCAGGCGGCAAAGCGTCGGACTGCATCTTCGTTCCAGTCCACCCCGGTG
>JBGTAO010000410.1:0-5758 GCA_041749835.1 Gemmata sp.
TCGCCGAGCCGCTACTGGAAAAGGGCGGCGCACAGGCGGTCAAGGCCCTCGGCTCCATTGACCCGCGCAACGGGCGGCGGCTCGCCATGCTCATGGAAGGTGAGATGGCGAACGTCGGCCGCCACCCCGAACTGCTCGAGGTCGTCGCTAAGCACGGCGACGGGGCGGTCAACTTCCTCTGGCAGAACAAGGGGACGCTCGCGGGCGGGGCCGCGTTGACCGCCTTCTTGGTGGACCCCGAGCCGTTCCTAAATGGCACCCGCGACATCGCGTCGGTGGCCGGGGAGACCGTCGTCAAGCCGGTCGTGGGCGGCGTGACCACGCTGGTCAGCGTCATCCTCGGTGTGGTTGGCGTCCTGCTGCTGGCCGTCATCGGCCTGGCCTACAAGCACGGGTTGCCGAAGGCGGAGAGCGTGAAGACCGTCGTCTCGCTCCTGAAGTAATCGCTGCGGACCGGGCGGGGACGACCAACCCGTCCGATCCGCTTGTTCATTTCCGACCAACAAACCTTCGCGCGGAGACCGTGATGACTCTCGACGAACGGCTCGCCCGCATCGAAGCCCTGCTGGCCACTCTGACCGACGGGCAGGGTGTCCGCGACTGGTACTCCGTCGAGGAGTTTGCCCGGCTGGTCGGCCGGTCGGCCTTCACCTGCCGCGAGTGGTGCCGCCTCGGGCGGATCAGTGGGGTCAAGAAGGCGAGCGGACGGGGTGCATACGCGGGCTGGGCGATCTCCCACGACGAGTTGCAGCATTACCGACGGGATGGGCTGCGACCGCGCGGTGCCGGCTGCTCTCCTCCTCTGCCAGCCATGCCAACCGGAGAGGTTGACGGTTCGGATGCACGCCATGAGAAGTAACAACCAGAAACCGCGAGGGAAGCCCGAGTTGAGGGGCGGGCTACGCCCGGCCGGAGCAGTGCGTCAGCAGGCGATGCCCGCGCAGGCGAGCTTGCATCAAGACGACGACAGCCTACCTTTGAACGACCACCTTCCACTAGCCCACCCGGCGCACGACATCCTCTGCGAAACCCGCCGCCTGCTATTAGCCGATACGTCTCCGGGGGATTGTTTCGTCGTTGTCAACTGTGGCGGTGAATGCTGGGATGGGGAGCGGTGGGTGAAGGGCTGGCGGCAGGCCGTCCAGTTCCGCCGCCCGGAGCCTGCCTACGAACTGTGCGAACGGGCAGCACGCGAAGCCACGGAGATTACTGGCGTGGCCGGGCTGGTGTGCTACATCCCGCCCGGAATGCCATCCATTGCCCTGGCTCCGTTCCCCGACCTTTCTCAAGTAGACTTACGCGATTTCGCCCGCAAGCCCGAGGTGTGCTGAATCGCCAGCTTTTTGACGGTCCCGTTCCGCAGGTGGATTTGCACCTGGGCAACCCGGCTCATGTGCGTGACGCGGGTGATGTGAACCCAGATTTCCGTGACGACGCTCCGCACCTTCGCCTTCAGCTTCCGCCGCACGTCCTTCAGCTCGTCGCCCTCGACCGAACCGAGCAGGCCCAAAAGCGATTGCACCTCCCCGAGGTTAACCGCCTTGCAACTGGCGGCGTCGGCTTTCAACTCTTCCAGCCTGCGGACGGCTTCCTTCTTCGACTTGTGCAGGGCCTTCAGTAAACCGTGGTAGGTCTCCGGGCTTTCCTCGTCGGGGTCGGCGGCTTTCGACTCCGCGTCCTGGATGCGGTGATCCATCACCACGAGTTTGCCAGACAGTTCCGCGATTTCGCTCTCCTTGTCGTCCCCTTCTTGTTCCACGCCCAGCACGTCGGTTGCGGTCAGTTCGGAGAGGGCTTGTAGCACCGCCTGCTCGAACGGCGGATACGGGAAGGAGAGGCTGTTGCCGCGCCGCAGGGCACCGTTCGCCGTTCCCCCCGACGTGAGGTATCGGTATGGCTTCGTCTCTCCGTCCTTTGTGGTCGCTTGGCGGAAGGTGTGGACGGACATCGTGGTTTTGTCTTCCGCGTGCCGGACGATTCCGGTGAAGAGGTTCGTCTCAAATTCGCCCGGCCGACCGAGTACGCGGAAGCGGGCCTTCATCCCCGCTTGCACCTGGAAGAACTGCTCCTCGGTGATGACGGGCGGGAAGTAACCCTTGATCGGCTGGCCGCAATCGACCCGCTTGTTGCCCTCCTCGCGGGACTGCGGCTGGAACTCGCCGAACACGGCTCGGTTGGAGAGGATTTGCAGGACGTAGGAATCTCGCCACTTGCCGGAGTCGCCGAACGCGGGGTATTTCTTCGGGTCGGCAACGAGGTGCTGGAGGATGCGGGAGACGCCAAGGCCCTCGGCGCTCAGGCGGAAGATGTCTCGGACGGTCGCGGCCCGCTCCGCAACCAACTTGTAGCCGCTCTCGGTCAGTTCCAGCCAGCGCGGGGCCATCCTCGTCATGGGCAGGCCGGCGGCCGCCCGCTCCTTCTTCCTCGCCCATGCGTCCTTCAGCCGGAAGGATTTGGTGGCCGATTCCTCGTGGGCGCGGCTCATGTAGATGAGCGGTTCGAGCAGCGAAGCGATGTCGTTGATGCTATCCTGGGTATAGTCCCGCCTCGGCTCGCGGGTGACAATCGATACACCACTGTTTAAGATGGAGATGAAGAGTTGGAGCGCTTCCCCAACTTTGTTGCGGCTCAGGCGGTCGATGCTCTCGATGATGAGGACGGAGCCGCGAAGTACCCGCCCGATGCGGATGGCTTCGAGGAACTCGGCCAGTGCCCCGACTTTGGCGTTCGCCCCGCGGAAGGCGGACACCCCGAGGTCGTTCAGGGTCAGGGACTCGTCGAGAACCCAGCCGTTTTCCTTGCAGACTTCGACGGCAAACTCGGCCTGGCGGCGAAACGACTCGCCCTTCTGCTGCTTCTTGGATGAGAACCGGATGTAGGAGAACGCGCGTGACACCTGAGCCTCCGTGCTCTTCGAGCGGCGGGCAACCATGACTGATCCTCGGGTAGTGGGCATTCTACAAGACTTTATGCAAAGTGCCAAGCCGTTCGATATTGCGACGTGAATGTACTACACCGGGATCGACCCGTTCACCAACAAACCCGTGAAGAGTGCCACGAACCTGCGCGATCGAAAGTTACAGCAGGCTTTGATGCAGTTCTTTAAACCGGAGAACTACTTTTCCGTTCGGGAAGCGTTGATCCAGGCCGGTCGCTCCGACCTCATCGGCGGATGCGACGGACTGATCCCCGCGAACCCATCCAAGGAAGCGATCGAGGCCAAGCGACAGCAGGCCAACGATGCGGTGCGGGGCGACCACTACCACACGGTTGCAAACCCCGCGAAGGGCGAATCGCCAGGTGAACGGGATGCGGGGCCGGTCAAGCCGACGGGCTACCGGCCAGGGCGGATGTCGCAGCAACGGCGGCCGCGGAAAGGGAGTGCTGGTGGACCGAAGTGGTGACCATGGGAGGGCCGCACCTGCCGGAGCATGAGGAGAACTAGGGGTAATGGCCGACTTCACACCGACCCAGGGCCGATACTTGGCGTTCATTCGCGCCTACATCGGTCTGCACGGCAACCCGCCTGCCGAATCCGAGATCGCCGCAGCCATGTGCGTTTCGCCGCCGTCGGTGAACCAGATGGTGAAGACGTTGGAAAAGAAAGGGCTGATCCTGCGCCATCCGGGGCAGCCCCGGTCGCTCCAAATCCTGGTACCCGACGACGAGATTCCGCCGTGGAACAAGTGGAAACAGACCAACAGCCCGCCGCGCCCAGACAACTCGTATAAACCAGCCGCCGCGCCCCCAGCCGCACCGCCGGCAAAGCTCTATGTCCTGCTGGTCTTCCTGACTGGTGGGCCGGTCAGCGAGAAGTTTGCCAACAAGGAGATTAGCCGCACAATCGAAATCCGCGGCGACCAGACGCTCGAACAATTTCACCGCGCCATCTTCGAGGCGTACGACCGGTTCGATGACCATCTTTATGAATTCCAGTTGGGCAAGCGACCGTTCGATCCCAAGGGGCCGAACTACGGCATCCCCGACCCGCACGAACGCAAGAAGGGGTACAGAGACGCTCGCACGACGACGTTGGATGCCCTCGATCTGAAGCCGGATAGCTTCTTCGGTTACCTGTTCGACTTCGGCGACGAGTGGTTTCATCAGGTCCAGATGGAGCGGATCGAGCAAGCCATTCCGACCGTCACCTACCCACGCGTCAGCAAGCGGATAGGCAAGTCTCCACCGCAGTACGCAGACGAATAGGAGCGAACGATGTCGAAGTCCCAGACGAAACACGACGCCGGTTCCTCCCAATTCGACTGGCTTGCGGCTGCAATTGGACAGGCCACGCGGTTGGCGAAGTTCGCCGTGTCCGGCGAACTGCCCGTCGCCGATCCCGGCCTCGTAGTCGAGGGTTTGGGCCGCGTGCCGGTTCCACTGAAACGCGGGGCCGTGAAGGCGCTGATCGCGGCCTGCCAAGTTGCACCGTACGGTCAGGGCACGGAGACGCTGGTCGATACCCGAGTCCGCAGGACGTTCGAACTCGATCCGTCGAGGTTCCGCCTCGGTGCGGAGTGGAACTCGGCCATCGCGGACGCGACGCGAACGATCGCGGACGTGCTGGGGTTGCCCGCCGACCGACTCGAAGCCCGGCTGTACAAGCTGCTGGTGTACGAGAAGGGCGGGTTCTTCCTGCCGCACCGCGATAGCGAGAAGCACGACCGGATGGTGGCGAGCCTGGTCGTCGTACTCCCCAATCCCTTCGAGGGCGGGAGGTTGATCGTGCGGCACGGCGCGATCGAGCATGAATAACGTTCGAGGCAGAGGCGGGCGGTAAGGCGGCCCGTTTCGCCGCGTTCTACGCCGACTGCGAGCACGAAGTCGAGCGGGTGACATCCGGAGTTCGCATCGCACTCACCTACAACCTGGTGCTGAAGCCCGCGACGATAGCCGACCCGGTGGAACCGATAGTTCCCGCCGACGCGCTGGTCGGGGATTCGGGCGTGGGTGGCGCGCCAGCCGACTGAACCGCTCGTTTTCGCCCTGGAGCATCACTACACGGAACGCGGGTTGTCGCTGGACTTGTTCAAAGGTGCGGACCGGAAGCTCGCCGACCTCGTTGTGCCGGCGGCGGCACACGCGGATTGCCTGGTGCATCTGGCACAGGTCCCACGCCACTTGTTGCAGTTCGCAGATGATGGCAGCTTCGACGACAGTTGTTATTCTCGCAATACCTACCGAGCCACGCGGCGGCACGCGATCGAGATCGGCGAGACGTACGAAGATGAGTTGTGCGGAGCCGAGTGGACCGATTCCGATGGCAAGAAGCAACCCTGAGGGAAAATCGCATTCGACCTGGCGACCATCGTCTCGTCGGTGCCGATCGACGACTGGAAGCCGACGTCCGAGGAGTTTGAAGGGTACACCGGCAACGCCGGCAACACGCTCGACCGCTGGTATCACCGGTCGGCCATCGTCGTCTGGTTGCGCGATCGTCACTTCGCTGTCGTCGCCCGTTCCGGTGCGGTCGCCAATATGCCGCTGTTCTGTTCGATGGCGAACAAGTTGGCGAAAACGCCCAAGAAGCATCTCGAAACGGCTCGCCGCGACTGCATTCGCTTCGCCACCGCCATCGTGACGGAGTGGCCCCAGCGGTCTCTCAGCTTCTGGGATACCCGGCGGGACGAAGCATCGCCGCTCGACGAGTTCCCAACACATCTACTGATGCTGCGCGACCGAGACACCATCGCGACGTTCCTGGCAAAGTTGGCAGAACAGGATGAGGTGCTGCCCCTGAAATCGTTCGTGGTGGGGG
>JBGTAO010000411.1:0-8610 GCA_041749835.1 Gemmata sp.
ACGCGTCTTGCGTGGCCGCAATCGGTTATCGAGGTGTTATAGGAACCCGTATGGGTGTGGCGAAATCTGTAGCGATCGTAGCAGGTATAGCATCAATTGGGGCGTTGCTCGCCAGTCTCTCAACTAGTAATCCGGGTCGGCAGCCATAAAATCTCCTGGTGGCGTTATTGTGCCGAATGGCGATAGTCGATGAAAGGTTATGGAGATGCGGCGCGACGTACGCGGACGGGTCGTGCTGATTACCGGAGCCTCGCGGGGCATTGGCCGGCGCACGGCTGAACGCCTGGCGCGACTCGGCGCAAGGCTGGCGCTGACGGCGCGTTCGACCGAAGACCTGGCCCAGGCGGTGGCAGAGTGTCGCACCCTCGGAGCCGAGGTCGAGGCGTTCCCCGGCGACCTGACGAACCCGGCGGATCGCGAACGCATCGTAGCCGCGGTTGCCACGCGGTTCGGTGGTATCGATGTGCTCCTGAACTGCGCCGGCGTCTGTAGCTTTGGCGAGTTCAGCACCTCGACCGAAGAGATCGTGCGGCGGGTGATGGAGGTGAACTTCTTCGCCCAGGCCGAGATGATCCGGGCCACGCAGCCGTTCCTGCTACGCAGTGCGGAACGGGCGACCGACGGTTGGCGACCCGCCGTACTGAATGTGGCGAGTCTGTGTGGCCGCGTGGGCATTCCGTCGATGCCCGAACACTGTGCCAGCAAGCACGCCTTCGTCGGGCTCACCGAAGCGTTGCGGGGCGAGTTCGAACGCTACGGAATCGATGTGCTCCTGGTGCTGCCCGGCCTGGTCCGCAGCGACGACCTGAACCGGCACCTTCTCCGCAACGAGGGGAAGATCTACCTCGATTTCGAGGGGGCACAGCCGCCGGATGAAGTCGCGGTGGATGTGGTGAAGAGTCTGCAGCGAAACCGCGCCGAAGCAGCCAGTGGCTGGGTGTCGTGGGGCGTGTGGCGTGCCCGACGGCTCTTTCCACGAGCAGTCCGATTCTTCATGCAGCGGAAGGTGTGGAAGTACGCCCGCCGCCAGAACGAACCACGCGAGTGACCACCGGACAGCCGCCCAGCGTCCGACAACCACCAACAACGGACTCACCTGATGTGCGGAATCGCTGGGATGTTCGACCTGAACGGTCAGCAAGTTGCCCCGCTCGGCGTCGTACCGGCCATGGCCCAGGCCATCGTTCACCGTGGCCCGGACCAGGATGGCTTCCTCCAGCGCCCGGGCCTGCACCTTGCCAGCCGCCGGCTTTCAATTGTCGGCCTCGCCGATGGTAAGCAACCGATCTCCAACGAAGATCGAACGGTCTGGACGGTCTTCAACGGCGAGCTTTACAACTACGCGGAGGAACGGCCGTATCTGGAATCGAAAGGGCACGTCTTCCGCACCCACACCGACACGGAACTGATCCCGCACCTGTGGGAAGAGTACCGTGAAAAGATGTTCGACCGCCTGAAAGGGCAGTTCGCCATCTGCCTTTGGGATAGCCGAACCAACGAGGTGATCCTGGCACGCGATCGCGCCGGGATCTGCCCGCTGTTTTACACGGTGGTGAAGCGTGATGGAGCCCACTGGTTGATGTTCGCCTCGGAGATGAAGGCGCTGTTCGCCTCGGGCATGGTTGAGCGCAAGGCCGATTTGCAGGGCCTCAACCACGTCTTCACCTTCATCGCCATGCCTGGCCCCACCACGGTGTTCGCGGGCATCAAGAGCATCCTTCCGGGGCGGTATCTGCACTTCAAGCTCGGCTCGACGCTCACCCCCGAGCAAGCCACCACGCAAAAGACTTACTGGCAGGTGAGTTACCCCGATCACGGCGACGAAGATTACGGAAGCGACGACAAGCGAATCATCGATGGATTCGACGATGTGCTGTTCAAAGCCGTGCAGCGGCGATTACAGCACGCCGATGTTCCGGTCGTGTCCTATCTTTCAGGCGGAGTCGATTCCAGCTTGATCGTGGCGATGGCGAACAAAGCACTGGGTCGGCCGATCCCGACGTTCACCGTGGCTGTGAAATCGAAGGGGCTCGATGAGGCCTCGGAGGCGCTGGAAACGGCCAAACTCCTGGGCTGCGAACCGGTTGTGGTCGAATGCGACCACGATACGCTCCGGGCCGGCTATCCGGAATTGATAACGACAGCCGAGTTCCCGGTGGTCGATACCTCGTGCCTCGGGCTGTTGCACCTGGCCCGCACGGTGCACCAAAGCGGCTACAAGGTGGTACTCACGGGCGAAGGGGCCGATGAATGGCTCGCGGGCTATTCGTGGTTCAAAATCAACCGGATGCTGGGTTGGCTGGACAAGATTCCCGGAATCCCGTTAGGCTATGGCATCCGCCGCATGCTGCTGAAGGTCACCGGGCAGCCGGCCTTCCCATATAAAACTTATCGGCAGACGCAGCGCATGATGGGAGGGCACAACGGCTGGTTCGACATGTACGGCGTCATGAGCGTGAACAAACTCCGCTTCTTCACGGGTGAAGTGCGGGAAACGATCCTGGCCCGCTCGGCGCTCGACGATCTCGAACTGCCCGCAGAGATGGCCCGCTGGCACCCGTTCCATCGTCAGATGTACTTCGGGGCTCGGGTGATGCTCCCCGGCCACCTGCTTTCGAGCAAGGGCGACCGAATCGCGATGCATTCTTCGGTGGAATCGCGGTATGCTTTCCTGGACGAGGACGTGATCGCTTACATGGCGAAGTTGCACCCACGCTGGAAACTCCGCAATGTGATGCTCGACAAGTATGTGGAACGGAAGGTGGCCGAACGCTGGCTACCCAAAGAAGTGGCCTGGCGGAAGAAGCATATGTTCCGCGCGCCCATGGACTCGTGGGCGAAAATGGGTGGCGGCAAATGGATCGACGAGGTTCTTTCGCCGGAATCACTCACCAAGGCGGGCTACTTCGATCCACAAGCCGTCAGTGCGGCCCGCGAGAAGTTGAGCAAGCCCGGTCGCGGCGTGGCTCGTACCAGTTTGGAGATGGGTCTGACTGCGGTCACCGCGACACAGTTGTGGCACCACTTGTACATTAGCGGCGATCTCTGCGACTTGCCCACGGCCGGGAGTCAGGACTCGGGAACGCTGGCTAACGAAGATCCGCGACTGTTAACCTCGACCCCGACAACGTGAGCCATCGCACCATGAACCGGGCCGATTCCTGAATCCTGAGTAACAACCGCACGCATGAGCTACGCACTCCAGACACTTTGGCACGAGAAGGCCCGCTACGCATCCGGCGTGCTGGCCGTCACGTTCTCGGCCGTGCTCATCGCCTTGCAGTGCGGTTTGCTCCTGGGGCTGTTCAAGATCACCTCGATCCCCATCGACAACACCTCGGCCGATCTGTGGATTGGCTCTACCGCGGTGCCGAGCGTCGACTTGGGGAAGCCGATTCCCAACTCCTACATCACCCGCCTCGCGGGGATGCCGGGCGTACAGATGCCCGAGCAGTACATCGCCAACTTCGCCAACTTCACCAAACCGACCGGCGGCACGGAACTCTGCTTTCTCCTCGGTAGTTCGCTCGACGATGGCGCTGCCGGTGCTGCGTCGGTACTGACGAAGGAACAACGCGAGGCGCTCACTCTCCCCTTCACGGTTGTGGTGGATGAATCGGACGTGAAGCGGTTGGAACTCGCTTCGCCCGACGGCAAGCCGAAGATCAACGGCAAGGAAGTGATCATCGTGGGCACGGTCAAGGGGCTCAAGAGCCTGGCCGCGCCGTGGATGTTCTGCTCGTTGCACACGGCCCGGCAGCTGCTGGGCTTCCTGCTACCAGCCGACCATGTGACGTACTTACTGGCACGCTGCGATTCCCCGGAACGCGCCAAGGAAGTCGCTCAGGAACTGCGCCAGCACTACCCCGACGACATGATTGCCTACACCGCCGAAGAGTTCTCTGCTGGCAGCCGCTGGTACTGGTTGTTGCGCACCAAGGCGGGGCTCGCAATTGGATACGCGGCCCTCCTGGGGCTGCTCGTGGGCATGGTGATCACGGCGCAGACGCTGTATTCGGCGACGGCCGCCAACGCCAAGGAGTTCGCGATCTTGTTGGCGCTGGGCATCCCGCGCTGGCGGCTCTCGCTCATGGTGCTGGCACAATCGTTCTGGGTTGGCGTCATCGGGCTGGGGTTTGCCGTGCCGATGTGTTTCGGATTGCGGGCGCTGGCCATGCAGTTCAACACCGATGTCGATTTGCGCTGGGAAGTGCTCACCGGTACCGGGATTCTCACCATTACGATGGCCCTCATCGCGGGTGTCCTGGCCTTGCGAAGTGTCCGGCAGATCGAGCCCATGTCGCTGTTGCGATAGCCGCTTGCGGGTCATCGTTCCCGGTGTTCCGCGAACCGATGGCTCGGCTCTTGCACGATCAGCTTGCGAACGAGGAACCACGACCAGAGGACGAGCCGCATGCCCGCCATCTCGACATTGCCTTCGCTTCGGGGCGTCAATCTCGTGAAGACGTATGGCGATGGTACGGCTCGGCGGGCGGCGCTCTGCGAGTGTTCACTCGATCTGTATCACGGGCAACTCGTCATGCTGATGGGGCCGAGCGGTTCGGGCAAGTCGACGCTTCTGGCGGTGCTCTCGGGGTTACTCGAACCCGATAGCGGGCAGGTGCTCGCCGACGACGAAGGCCAACTGCGCGATGTTTGGTCGCTGACCGGCAAAGAACGCGAAGAGTATCGCCGCAAGTACACGGGGTTCATCTTCCAGGGGTACAACCTATTCCCGGCACTGACGGCGCGGCAACAACTGGAGATCGTGCTGAAGTGGGGGGGCGATGCCAGCGGGGGTGAAGCCCGCCGCCGCTCCGACGAAATGCTCGAACGGCTGGGGTTGCACAAGAACAAACACAAAAAGCCGGCGCAACTCTCCGGGGGCGAGAAGCAACGGGTGGCAATCGGGCGAGCACTGGTGAAGAATCCCACCTTCATGTTCGCCGACGAACCGACCAGCGCGCTCGACTGGGAGAATGGGCAAAAGGCCATCGAGTTGCTCCGCGACGCGGCCCACGATCGCGGCGCTTCGATCCTGGTGGTTTCGCACGATCATCGCATCTTGCCGTTTGTCGACGTATACTACCATCTGGAAGATGGGCATCTGGAGCGGCGCGAAGTGCCGCCCCACTGATCGCATTCAGAGTTTTCGCGGCAGAAGTACCTGTCGTTGCGGAGTTCTGACGCCAAACTTCTGAACCTCGGGTAAGGAGGACTTCCCATGACTTGGCTCAGCCGATTGCGCCCGGCGGTGTATCTGTTGGGGGTGGCACTGATCCTTGGCAGTATCGCGGGTGCTCGCGCCCTGACGACTGGCAGCAGCAGCACAGAAGCACCGGAAACCGCAAGTGCGACCAGCAAAGTCCGCGCGGGTGGCCCCGTTGTCCTGGGAACCGTCGATACCGACTCACCCCCCGTGTCGCATGGCCTGCCGCCAGTGCTGCAGTCGGGCACGGTGGCCGAGGTCTTCGTCAAGAATGGCCAGTTGGTGAAGGAAGGCGACAAGCTTTACAGCTTCGACACCTCGATTCAGACCCGCGATCTGGAACGCGCGCAGGTTGCACTCGAGTTGGCCCAGCAGAAGGTCGCCGAGGCACAGGATGGCATCAAGCGGCACGGTAAAAGCGTGGAGGTCATGAATCAAGGTGTCGCGGCGGCCGAGGTGGAAGAGCAACTCCAGGGTAAGCACTACAACCTGGTGAAGAGCAACATCGAATCGGGCTGGCGCACCCAGAACAAGAACATCACCACTGATGAGCTGGCGATCAAGTTGAAGGACGACCCCATCCTGTACAAGGCCAATGTCGATTACGCGATCTCGCTCAGTAAGCTCGGGCTCAAGAAAGCGGAACTCGAAGCTCTGGAGGCTGCCAAGGCCACCACGCAACTGATGTTGAAGGCGGCCGAGATCGGTGTTCGCCAGGCCGAAGCTGAGATTGCCAAGGCTCAGACGGCGATCGATCTTTGCACCATCAAGGCTTCCGGCTCCGGCACCATCGAACAGATCACGATCAACCGCGGCTCCACGCTAGGTGTGAGCACTCGCTCGCCGGCGCTCTGGTTCATCCCCGCCGGGCCACGCATTGTGCGGGCGGAAGTGGAAGCCGAATTCGCCCACAGCATCGGCAAAGATCTCGAAGGCAAAGAAGTCACCATTTACGATCATTCGGACGCCAAGCTCACGTACAAGGGCATCGTCCGCCGCGTCGGCGGGACCTTCCTCTTCAAGCGCTCCGGCAACGAAGGGCTGATGGGCAACGAGACCCGCGTTCTGGAAACCGAAGTGGAAGTTGTCGATCCTCAACCGACAGGCAAGCCGCCGTTGCGGGTCGGCCAGCGGGTCCGGGTCAATCTGGGGCGGTGATCGTGCGGTTGGATCAAGGATGAAGGATAATCCGGGAATCGGGACCGCGCACAGAACACCCACGCGGCCCCCGAGCCACGACCGACCCGTGTGCGCGAGTTCGCCCCAACTCTCCACTTCACTTCTTGAATGCCAGGCCATCACGCGCCAGGCACACAGTTCGTTCCCGATTGCCTTCCGATTGCTCCCTGCGGCCAAGCGCCGGGCCATGCTCGCCCTCTATGCCTTCATGCGCGTGACCGATGATCTTGCGGACGAACCCGGCGACGTTGCTACGAAACATGCTCAGCTTGTGGAGTGGCGAACCGCGCTGCTCGCCGCGTTGGAAGGCGAATACACGCACCCCATTCATGCGGCCCTTGCTACCACGCTCCACCGCTACGCCATCCCGCCTCGCTACCTGTTGGACGTGATCGACGGCGTGCAAGCGGATCTCGCGCCACTACACTTTGCCACGTTCACCGAACTGTACCCGTACTGCTACCGGGTCGCCTCCGCTGTCGGCCTGGCCTGCATCCCCATCTGGGGCTTTCAGCCCGGTGTCACTGCCGCCGACGCTCACGAAGCCGCCGAGGCAGCGGGGATTGCGTTCCAGCTCACGAATATCCTCCGCGACCTTGGCGAAGACCTCGCCCGCGGCCGTGTCTACCTGCCAAGCGACGAACTTGAACGCTTCGACAGCGCCCCCGGAACCTGGCATGACCCCGCGGCAACTCCTCAGTTCGAAGCACTGCTTCAGTTCCAGATTGACCGAGCACGAAGCTACTACCGCAAAGCCGCGAGCCTCACCAGCATGCTTTCCCACGACGGGCGAGCGATCTTCCCGGTGATGTGCAACCTGTACCAGCAGCTTCTCGAAGAAGTCGGGCGCGGTGGTGCGGAGGTGCTCCGACGGCGGGTTCGGGTGCCACGCTGGCGGAAGTCGTTGATCCTGATGAACGGATGGATGGCGAAATGGGGCTGGGCATAACCCCATCGCGATCACGTTCAGGAGGAACTCCGGTTTTTCGATCGCCGTCCAACGTGTCGGTACCGACGCCGCCAGGTCGCCAGATAGCCCGGGGCTTGCCCCGGGCGGGCCACCAGGATGTGGAAGCCCCGGGGTTATGTGAGAAGAAGCCCCGGGCAAGCCCGGGGCTCTGTGTTTGGTCGCGAGCCCCGGGCTTGCCCCGGGCTTTTGGGGCGTCACAACTGCGGTAGTTGCGATTGATACGGTTGGTCGCAGGCGTCGGCCACTTCGCGTGCGGTCATCAGGCCCGGCACCAGCGTGCCCGCCAGAATCGCATAGCTTCCCATGAAGATCGTCAGCGAGAGGATCCGCGTGAAGTTGCTGTACTGCGCATTCGTCTCGATCATACCCGCCACGAACAATAGCAAGATCAACGCGAGGATGCCCGGGCCGAACGAGGCAATGCCGGCCGCACGGGTACAGCGATGGCTCAGGTCGTCGTCGCCGGCGGCCCGGGCGAGGCACGACAGCAACATGAGCAGCAGCACGGTCCGCAGCAACTCGGCAACCCCCGTGGCAATTGAGAGCCGCATCTCTCCCTTGGGCACGATGTCCTGATCGAGGTAAACCACATAGGTGAGGTAAAACGTCAGCGAGTCGAGCCGTGTTGGCACCAATCCGAGCCGCACGCCCGGGCCATCGGGGTCCACCATCATGCCCGGCGAGTACTCCTTCCCCTGCGTGGTCAGCACCAGCAGCAAGACCAGATGTAATCCCACGGCCACGGCAGTAGCGATGCCATACCCGAGGTGCCCCGGGCTGCGCGGCCCACTGATGCACAGCGCCACACCCACGGCAGCCAGGCTCCAGTTGGCAATCCCCGCAATGCCGGCCAGGGTGATGAAGATCGGATCGAACTGCGAGAACGCTGTTAGCAAGTAGAAGATGACGATGAGCATCATGGAAAGCACATACAGAATCAGCGAGATCCAGATGATCTTGCAGCCCCAGGCAGCCCGAGTGAACGCACTGAGCAGCGCGGCGCGTTCGGCAGGTGGCAGGCCGTCGTCGGCTTCCTCGTGGCGACGGCGCTTGCGGGGCTTCTCCTCAAATGTGGCCGGATCGAAGTCGCGATTGACGGGTTCCGATTGCGATCGTTTGCGGGACGATGGGCGATCATCGGCGTCGTCGGTGCGGCGTGCGGGTCGGCGCTTCGGCGAAGGAACTTCCTCGGCCACCAGCGGCACTTCTTCGGCCAGCAAGGGCTCGGCTTCCACCGCTTCGATCGGTGGCG
>JBGTAO010000412.1:0-2570 GCA_041749835.1 Gemmata sp.
CCCATGTCGACACCTGCTTCCGTCGAGGAATTGCTCCAACTCATTCGCAAAAGCGGCATGGTTGAGGAAGGGAAACTCTCCACCTACCTGGTGCGGCGCGAGATGGTGCGCGGCTTCCCAACAGATTCACGCGATCTTGCCGAGGAGATGGTGCGAGACGGTATCCTCACCAGCTTTCAGGCCGAGCAATACTTATTGGGAAAGTGGCGCGGCTTCACGATCGGCAAGTACAAGCTTCTCGAACGGGTCGGCGTGGGTGGCATGGGGCAGGTGTTTCTTTGCGAACATCTCCACATGAAGAAGCGCGTGGCCGTAAAAGTTCTGCCACCCGCAAAGGCCGAGCAACCCGCGGCCCTTGGGCGCTTCTACCGTGAGGCTCGCGCAGCCGGTAGCCTGGAACACCCCAACATCGTTCGAACCCACGACATCGACCAAGACGGCAACCTCCACTACATCGTCATGGACTATGTAGATGGGCCAAATCTCCTCGATGTCGTCAAGCGTTTTGGGCCAATGGATCAACGGCGTGCCACAAGTTATGTCCGACAGGTTGCGCTGGCACTCGATTACGCATTCCGCAACGGAATCATCCATCGTGATGTGAAACCGGGAAACATCCTGATCGATCGGCGTGGCGTGGCCCGCATTCTCGACATGGGGCTCGCTCGTTTCTTCCACGACCACGCGGACCAACTCACGATCAAGTACGACGACAAAATAGTCCTGGGCACCGCCGATTACGTGGCCCCGGAGCAGGTGGCCAACAGTCACAATGTCGATATCCGTGCCGACATCTACGCCCTGGGTGCGACACTGTACTTTCTCCTGGCGGGTCATGCACCATACCCCACTGGAACAGTCTCGCAAAAGCTCCTGGCCCACCGTACCAAGGAACCAACACCCATCCGGTTGATCCGCCCGGAGGTGCCCGAGGGGCTTGCTCAGATCCTGGCCAAGATGTTGGCCAAAGACCCCAAGGTCCGTTACCAAACGCCCGCACAGGTGGCGTTGGATCTCGATGCCTGGGTCGGGAAGTCGGTGCCGCTACCCAATCCGGAAGAGATGCCGCAGTTGAGCCCCGCGGCCCACGAAGGAGTTCAAGCGCAAGCAGCGACGGAGGCATTACTCGATACGTTTGAAGCTTCAACAGAATCCGAATCCGCCACACTCGCCGGAGCCAATACTACAGCCGTGGTGGCGCAATCACACGTCAGCGCGGGGCCACAGCCATTCGCAGCCACGATTGCGGCACCCTTTGCTCCAGCCACTGCTTCGCCCTGGGGAGGCCGACCGAATTCCGCCCCGGTGGCAGCTCATGCGGGTTCACCGTCGGCACCTTACGCTACTCCACAGGCTGTCATCACTACACCGCCCGCACGAGAGCAACTTGCTCCCGACAGTATTGGCCTGGTGTCCCGGTTAATGGGAGAGAAGACAGCAACCTGTCAAGGGGATGCCAATCGAGCACAGCGGCCGTGGGCACTCATCGCGGCGATCGGGGTCGCTCTTCTTGCAATCACCGCTCTCATCATCACGAATTGGTGATTCCAGAAATGGGGAGCGGCGGGACGCTCACTGTGGTACAGCCATTCCAATGGTGCCCGGCAGCACGGTCGAGACAGTCCCACAGTTTGGGCATTGTTGCGTGAATGGCCGCACCCAACGCCAAACCTCGCCTGATTCAGGTGGTGTCGAAGTCGGCTCCTCCTGGGGCAACAGCGTTTCGACTCGATAGCGCAACCAGTTCCGGACAAGTTCCGGGAAAGTCTCGGGCAACCGACTCGCGAACTCTACGCAATCACTTCCCATCAGGATTTGACGGCGATTCTCGGAGAGTTGTAACTTCACATCCGGATCGGCAACGAGGACATCTCCCACAGACACGCCCCGGATGCAAATCAGGATCGGGATCACCTCGGCTTCACTCCCCAACTCCAGCCGCTGGGCCAACAACAAATCCGGGTAGCGAGCCAACAAGCGAGTCGCTGTGTTCGGGGAATGACGCGCGAGTTCAAATACCGATTGCGCGGCTCCGACCGATGCCCAACTCCGCGACGCCTGCAACTGCCAGGCTCTCCAGAGCGGCAGGAGTCGCGGCTCAGCATCTCCCCCGAGTAAGTTTTGGAGGTGCGGCGCAGTTCGTGCCAACAACGCCACCGCGCGGGGCGTACGGTGGACCTCGAACACCTCGGACAGAAGCAGTATCCGCAACCGCGCGACTTCACCGGCTTCGACTGATTGACTCAGGAAACACCCGAGCACGAACTCGGCGGAATCCGTGGGTTGTTGAGCCGTCAAGCTCGCAGCAACGAGTTTGGCCATACTCGCAATTCGATCGCGACCGTATCCAGCACCGTCTTCGATGTGCAGAACCGTAGTGGCGGCCAAGAGCTGTAGTTCTTCTGGCGATTCCCTGGCCTTGGCGGCCGCGCGAGCCGTCAGTAGCTTGAGCAGTGCCACACGCAGGTCGGGGTCGCCACGCCCAAGACTGATCAGGCAGAGCCGGATCAGGAATCGGGTCGCGGTTGCCTTCTCGATCACCTGCGGTGCCAGCACTGTCCAGGCGGTAT
>JBGTAO010000413.1:0-10774 GCA_041749835.1 Gemmata sp.
GATTTGCCCACCGAACTCGCACACCAACGAGAACCCAACGGGACATTACGCTTTCGTGCCGGTAACCCTGCGATTCACTTGTTCGCCGTCGATTTCTTACAACGCTTGACCGGGAATCGTTCCTTGCCGTTCCACACGGCTCGGAAAGTGGTTCCGCACCACGACCCCGAACGGCACGAATTGGTGGTTCCTGAAGAAGCCAATGCCATCAAGTTCGAACGGTTTATCTTCGACGCCCTTCCCCTCGCGGATCGTTGGCTTGCTGTCGAAACCCAGCGAAACGAAGAGTTCGCACCGTTGAAGAACGCCTCAGGAGCCGACTCACCCGACACCGTAACCGCGGCTCAGATTGCGCTCCATACGCGTTGGCTCAACTCTTTGGGTATCCCGACACACGGTCACGCGGTCGAAATCTCACCGTTGTATGCACTTGACGTCTCGGAGTTGAAACAGAAGATTCCCGAAGGTTTCACCATCACTGGCCCGACCCTCTTGCGCTAACCAATTGGTGTTGATTCATGCTCCACGCGATGATCATGGCTGGCGGGGGTGGTACACGGTTCTGGCCTCGAAGCCGGCAAATGCGCCCCAAGCAGTTTCTCGCTTTCCAGGGCGATGCGACTCTCCTTCAGGCGACGGTTCATCGCATCGCCGCGCAGGCTGGCCCTGAGCGGACCTGGGTGTTAACGAGTGAACAACACCGTGCCGAGGCCATTTCCCAACTCAGTGGGCTGACGGTACCGGAGCAAATCATTGGCGAACCAATGGGCCGGGATACAGCGGCTTGTATTGGATTAGGAGCAGCGCTCATTGCTCGTGTTGATCGCGATGCGACGATCATGGTGATGCCAGCGGACCACATGATCGAGCCTATCGCAGAGTTCCGCCGTGCTGCCCATGCGGCAGAACAATTCGTTCAAGAGGCACCGGATTGCCTGTTTACGTTCGGCATTACTCCGAATTACCCTTCCACGGGTTACGGGTACATCCGTCGTGGCGAGCACGCGGGAACACGCCAAAACGTGCCCTTGTCGAGGGTCCAAGAGTTCCGGGAAAAGCCGAGTGCCACGGAAGCGGAGCAGTTCGTTGCCTCGGGCGATTACTTCTGGAACAGCGGGATCTTTGTTTGGAAGCCTGCGGCCATTCTCCAGCATCTGGAACGGCGGAAACCCGAGCTTCACGCGGGGATCATGCGGATCGCAGACTCCTGGGGTACTCCACAGCAGAATGAGGTCTTCCGCTCGGAATACGAACGTATCGAGAAGAAGAGTATCGATTACGCTGTCATGCAAGATGCAGCCCGAGAAGGCCAAGTGTTGGTCATGCACGCACCGTTCCATTGGGACGACGTGGGCTCCTGGCTCGCGCTGGAGCGGCACAATCCCCAGGATGCTCAGCGGAACACCGTGCAAGCATTACATTGCGGCGTCGAAACTACGAACTGTGTGATCGCATCGGATGCGGAACATCTCGTGGGTACACTCGGTGTGGAAGATCTCGTTGTGGTGCAAAGCGGCAATGCGACACTGATCACCACGCGAGCCGGTGAATCGCGGATCAAAGAACTCATCGATCGGATTCGAGCGCAAGGATTGGAGCGGTTCCTGTGAGTATGCCCCCAGCCAACCCACACCAGGCCTTTGAAAAGCCACGCGGTGCCTTGCTCGGCTTCGACTTTGGTACGGTCCGTATCGGGTTGGCAATATCGGATCCGGATCGCATCCTTGCGTCCCCACTTGAGACGTATACCCGGCGGTCGGAAGCTCTCGATTCGCAACACTACCACCAGCTCTGTGCCGTTAACCGCGTAGTTCTGCTCGTCGTGGGCCTCCCGCTCCACTCCGACGGCAGGGAGAGCGAAAAGTCACGGGAGGCTCGCCGATTTGGGAGCTGGCTTTCCGAGATAACCGGATTGCCTGTCGTGTTTTGGGACGAACGCTTCACGACAGCACTGGCACAAGATGCACTGATCGGTGCCAAGCTCACACACAAGAAGCGGCGGGAACGGGTAGACCGTGTTGCTGCACAAATGATCCTGCAGGCGTATCTCGATTCCGGGTGCCCACCTGAGGGCACGGAGCCAGTATCCGAGAGAACGAATTGAATCCCGCCCTGTTCTACCTAAACTACCAGCACTCACTTGGACCTCTCTGGCTCCCGTTCCTGTAGAGGGTGTTGAATGCTTGGCAGATCGATCCGCACGTTCACCGTTCTTCCGAAACTGCCGGACCGGCTTCGCTCACTCCAAACACTCGCTTACAACTTGTGGTGGTGCTGGAATGCCGACGCGGTCGCACTCTTTCGGCGTGTGAACCCCGACCTGTTTGAAGCACTCGATCACAGCCCGATTCGCTTACTCGGCGCTACCAGTCAAAACCGTTTCGAGGAACTCGGCCAGGACGATGGCTTCCTCGCACACCTTGATCGAGTCTGTGCCGCGCTTGAACATTACATGGCCTCACCAACCTGGTTTGGCACAACGTTCAAGGCGGAGAGTGATACCCGAGTTGCGTATTTCTCTGCGGAATTCGGCATCCATGAGAGTGTCCCGGTCTATTCCGGTGGACTGGGTGTTCTTGCAGGCGATCACCTCAAAAGCGCCAGCGACCTTGGGATACCACTGGTCGGCATCAGCCTCATGTACCGTGAGGGCTATTTCCGCCAGTACTTGAATGTGGACGGCTGGCAACAAGAGCGTTACCCCGAGAATGACTTCTTTACGTTGCCGCTGGTCGCGGAAATGGATTCGAGCGGCAAGCCGATCCTGGTGACGGCACCCCTCCCCGGGCGGGAGGTCAAGCTTCGCATCTGGCACATCCAAGTGGGCCGCGTGCCACTCTATTTGCTTGATGCCAACATTCCCGAGAATCGCCCGGAAGATCGTGCGATCACCTCGCAACTCTACGGTGGCGATCAGCACACTCGCATTCAGCAAGAAATCATTCTCGGTATCGGCGGTATTCGCGCACTCCAGGCGATGGGCAAAACACCGACCGTTTGCCACATGAACGAAGGGCACGCGGCGTTCACAAGCCTGGAACGTATCCGGACCCTGATGCAGGAGAATCATCTCGATTTTGCCACCGCGGCCGAAGCTGTGAAAGCTGGCACTTGCTTCACGACACACACTCCCGTTCCCGCTGGCAATGATGCATTCCCGATGTCCATGATCGAGCAATATCTGGGCGATTACATGGCTCACATGGGGATTGACCGCAATGCCCTGGCGGCACTGGGTCGGCAGCACCCGGAGAATGAGCAGGAACCGTTCGGCATGACGGTGCTGGCACTCAAGCTTGCCAATGTGAGTAACGGCGTTAGCAAACTCCACGGCACGGTTTCCCGCAAGATGTGGACCGATCTGTGGCCGGAAATTCCCACGAACGAGGTTCCGATCACCAGCATCACCAACGGAGTGCACACACAAAGCTGGTTGTCGCCCGAGATCGCGAGCTTGTATGACCGTTATCTGGGTATTCAATGGGAAGAACGCCCCACCGATTTCGCAATCTGGAAGCGGGTCGAGCAAATTCCTGATGCGGAACTGTGGCGCACCCACGAACGCGGGCGGGAACGGTTAGTTGCATTCGCCCGAACTCGACTGCGCAGCCAACTGAAACGCCGCGGCACCCCACCCAGCGAGGTGGCCCAGGCCGACGAGATTCTCGATCCGGACGCACTGACCATTGGCTTCGCACGTCGCTTTGCAACCTATAAGCGCGGTGATCTCATTTTCCGGGATGCTGAGCGGCTGCAGTCGATTCTGAACAGCCACGAACGCCCGGTGCAGATCATTTTTGCCGGGAAAGCGCACCCGAAGGATCAAGGAGGTAAGGAGTTGATCGCCCGTGTCGTCCAACAGTCGCGGAAGCCAGAGTTTCGACGCCATGTTGTCTTCATCGAAGACTATGACATGAACGTGGCACGCTACCTCGTCCAGGGTGTTGATGTCTGGATGAACAACCCACGTCGCCCGCTGGAAGCCTCGGGAACCAGTGGCATGAAAGTGCCGTGTAATGGTGGATTGAATCTCTCGATCCTCGATGGCTGGTGGTGCGAAGGGTACGATGGCGATAATGGCTGGGCCATTGGCGCGGGCGAGGAATACTCGGATCTGACTTATCAGGACGAAGTCGAAAGCCGAGCGCTCCTGGACTTGATCGAGCGGGACATCGTGCCCACGTTCTACAACCGAGGGACCGATGGGCTGCCACGAGAGTGGATTCGACGGATGAAGCGTTCGATCATGACACTTGTGCCGGTCTTCAACACCAACCGGATGGTCGAGGAATACACCGAGCGCTGTTACATTCCCAGCCACCAGCGATCCAAGGCGTTAAGCCAAGATCATTTGGGTGTGGCGAAGGAGTTGGCGGAGTGGCGGAAGCGCATCCGCAGTGCCTGGTCACAGGTTCGTATCGAGAATGTCGAGGCTCCGACGGACGAGTCGCTGAAGGTCGGTGCGGAACTGCCCGTTCGTGTGCGAGTAAATCTGGGATCAATCCAACCCCACGAGGTCGAAGTGCAACTTTGCCACGGTATCCTCGATGCAATGGGTGAAGTGACGGAACCTCGTGCGACGGCTCTTCGCGCCGATACAAGCCAAAATGGCTCTTCGGCACTGTTCACCGGATCGGTCCCCTGCCGAGCGAGTGGTCAGTTTGGATTCGCCGTGCGAGTCCTACCGAAGCACAAGCATTTGCCCCACTCGTTCGAGCCGGGTCTCGTGACCTGGGGTTAACGTGCGAAGCTGGCCCAATGGAAAGAGCCCAAGCCAAACGCACCGGCCTGGGCTCTTTCCATTGGCGGGCTCTAACTAGGTCGTGGGAGTCGGTTTGTCAGGTCCGCTGTTCGTCCACTGACGCCCGATGGTGCTCATCGCGGCAGGAACAGCGACATTTGGAGCGCGAAATCCGAACTCCTTCTCACGGCTCACTTGAATCTTGTTGGTATCGACATTGAATTGCTTGTCCCGTTCACGTAACAGCTTTTCATCCACCTGGCCCTCGCCCATCAGCGACCAGATCAACAGTGGCTCACCCATGGGAATCGGGGTTGAAGGGTCGGGCCAGGTGTGCCAGGCTTTGCCCCACATGGTCAACACCAGCTTCATGAACTTGGACTCTTCTTCGGGTGTCATCGCCGGTGCGATAAGCCCGCCACCCAGGACTTCGTATGTGTGGGCATGCCAAAGGGGCTTTTCGGCCTCGGGGAGCTCTCGGTATGCCGCATCGGAAATCAAGTACTCGATCCCAATGAGGCGAGCATTCTTCCCCATGCTATCAAAGAGGACGCACTGGAGAACATCTCCCTCAGAGCCACCGGTGTGAGCCGTGCAATAGTGTTGGGTAATGAACTGCAGCTTCGGATCTTTCTTGGCCATGTGAATGCCGCAGAAGTGGGCATGTGGCCCCGTCATCGGGCTCCCATCTGCTGCATGATCGGCCCGTGCATTTCCTGAGATAATAACAGGAGCAACACTCATTGCTCCAATTGCGCCCAGCAATTGGCGGCGGTCCATGTTCAAGGCCTCCATCAAGGTGAGGAACTGCGCGGGCAGCCTGAGATACGTGCACGCCCGGAGGTATGGAAGTCTATCCGCGCCGATGCCCACGTTGCCAGGGAATCTTACCTGGATTGGTAAAGATTCCCAGACCGGTCGTTCAAGCGGCTTCAAAGTCCTTTGCGAAGGCTTTGGCGTTGAGTTCCTCTCCAGTAGCCGCTTTGGTTAGTTGATTCCAACTGAGCGATCGTCCCGGCTCGAATACCTTCTTCTTCATGAAGTCGCCCACCTGAGAATCCCCGTTGTAGATGACGCGACTCGGAGGGGCGTTTTTGTAGAGTTCCCGGGCGATCGTATGGTGGACCTGCGAAGCGAATAGTTGCCCCATCATGTAGTTGTGGTAATACACGGGGGCACTGCAGATATGGATCTTGCTGCCAAAGTCCGGAGCATTTCGCCCCACCGGCCTTCTCACCTGCTGATAAGTCTCCACCAGATCCCACCACAACCGATTCAAGTCTTGTGCAGGGTTCTCGTACATGGCTTTTTCAAATCGCAGCATCACCTGACACCAGCGACTGAAGATCAACAACTGATTCCGCTGCACCTGGGCGGCAGCCTGTTCGAAGGCCTGCGGGTTACTCAGGGGCACTCCCATCTTCTCAAGCCAGAGCCGCGACTTCGAGAAGCGTTCGAACTGCATGGCCACTCCTTCCGTTGTGAGGATGTGGGCCTCGGCACGGAGGAGGTAAGGTAACGACTGTGGGATGTTGAGGCTGGAATAGACCGAGTGCCCCAGCTCATGTAGCATCGTCCCCATCCAGTACTCGTTATTGACGATGTTCGCCAGCACGCGGACATCGCCCTCACGATCGATATCCGTGCAAAATGCGTGTGGGCTTTTGCCTTTCTTCTCCAACAGATCACTCTTGGCCAGGACACGATCAATCGGAAGCCCGATCCCCTTGTAGAACTTGCTGCAGAGTTGCTGGATGTCGACTTTCGCAAAAGGTTCATCGAGGTTCGCCTCGAACACAGCAGGCGATTCCTGAAAGAAGGGATCGTGATAATGCCACGGCATCAAATCCTTGACTGCCACACCGCACTTCTTGGCGAGAATCGCGTCGATTTCCGTCTTGGCGGCCGTGAAGGGTTTCCGTGTGAGTTCATCGAGTTCGTCGAATATGCGAACCAGTTCAACCCCGTCTTGCTCGTTGAGCGTCAGCATCATCTCGTGAAAGTTCTTGAATCCCAGCTTCGTCGCCGACTCGTTTCGCAGTTTCACTATCTCCTGGAGATCAGCCTCCACGGTTTTTCCAACGGCTTTACTTGCTTCCCATACCTTTTTGCGAAGTTCGGGATCGGAAGAGTCCTTGAGTATCGAACGCACCTTACTATCAGCGATCTCCTCACCCTCAATCTTGGCACGGAAGACATTGAACTTCTGCTCGACTGCGTTCGCTTTCGCCGAAATCGACTTGAGCAACGCGGGATCAACCTGCTTCTCGAGATACGCCAAGTACAGCAAATCCACCATTCGGGCGAGCTGCGGATCACCAATCCTTCCCCGATCACGTGCGGCCTTGATTCCCTTGAGTTTGGCGAACGTTTTTGGATCCGAGAGCGCGGCGTCAATCTTGTTCTGGGCCCGTTCCTTTTTCAGGAAATCGTCGTCTTTGCCCGAGATGTTCGCGGTCCACCAGGCGAGTCCGGATGTCACTTCCAGCGGTCGCAGCTTAGCCACGTGATCGTCCACAAAGCTCTTGGCAGCACTTGTGGGATCGGCAGGCTCATCTCCTGGCGCAACCGTAGGGGATAACAGGCCGGCCACTGTAGCACCTCCAGTTTTCAGAAACGCACGGCGATTGGTTCGCATGTTACTTTCCCGGGGTAAAGTGAAGTGTCTGGCGAGTGACAACTTGGGAGCCGAAGCTCAGGCGAACTTGCTTTTCGCTCACGTCGAGTAGACCCATTTTCCAATCACGATGGCAGGCGGCAATAACAAAAGTATGGCGAGCCCAGGCAAGCCAACGAATGCTGTAGCCAGAACTGCATCGAGCGCAATCAGGCCGAGAACACTCCGCTTGATCGCCAATTGCACCTGTCGGGAGGTCGGATTGCGAATCGCGAGGAGCAGTGGCCGGCCAACTATGAAGCTAAAGAGCACCAGAAGATACGGAAACGCGACAGTTCCACTCTCGGCAGGTAGGCGGCTGCGGAGTACGAGCGCCAGCACCAGTGACAGCGCCATGACACTGGCGGCACCGCGCAACGATTGCCGCTGGCTGGTGCCTTCTTCCGTCCGTGCGAACCAGGTGACTCCCACGATGTACAGACCAACCACCCCGGCCAGATGGAGCCGGAATGAGAGCGGCATGACATCCAGCGGGACAATCGACAGCCCCAAGAGCACATTGAGCAACCGGCAGGTTCCCATGGCGACTGGCCCAAATGCTGTTCGCTTCAGACCTCCATCGTAGGCCAATACAGCAATCACGATCGCTATGGCATAACCGAGCGGTGCCCCTAGCGGCGAGCTTTCAGCAACCTGGCCGGCGAATGCTGCCAGCAACAATCCGAGGGTGATGAGGCAAACCCCCAACAGCGCGGCTGCACGCACGCGAATGCGGCCCGACGGTATCGGCCGAAACGGGCGAGTGCGCAAATCTTCATGGCGATCGAACAGATCGTTCCACACCATTCCCGCCAGGTAGAGACAACCCGATGTCAATCCCAGCAGAATCGCACTGGCCCAGAATGATTCCGGGAGGGTCGGGAGAAACGCAATGGCTGCAGTTGTTGCAACCGCGATATCGGCAAACGCCGTAAATACGTTCGGAAGCCGAAGCAGTTGCCCGTAGGCGAGGGCTCGAAGCCGGAGATGGTGTGGCATTCACCTAGATTAGGAAGCGAGAAGACTACTGGCGTCCGGGTTACGGGAGATCCACGTGATATGTGGCAGGTGCAGCCTTCGCTCGGTTGCCACCCAGATTGGTCAGTTCTTCTTCCGAATTCACGTACCGGATGTCACGAACTGTTTCCGCGAGGAGTCGGCCATGCGCATCCAGCTTCTCCGTTTCATCCAATCCCACGAGAATGCACGTGACCGCGAACCCTTGCCGCCGCAGGGTCCCGAGCGCCACGGCAGTGGTTACAGGCACTCGGGTCAGAATCGCAATCACTGTGGCATCCCGGGGTGCTCTTGCGGCAAGTTCGAACACCAAATTAGCGAAGTCCATTCCATCAGATAGTTCCAGGCGTGCCAGTGTTTCGCGGATCTTCTGGAACTGATCAAACCCCCGACGTGTCTCGACGATGACAGGCCGTAACCGTTCGTTCTCTTCCAACAGTTCGAAATGGTCTCGTGCATCATCTCGCGTCTCAAACTCCCCAGCACCGGTGGGATCCGCAAGCTCTTCTTCGCGAATTCGATCGGCGGCATCGCGGCCATTGCTAGCAAGGCCCACCTGCTGATTAAGCATCGAGACGGCATAAGCAATACTTGCGGCTGTCGTTACCACCAGATCGGAGCGATAGGGCTCACTTCTGGTGGGGAATCCATCTTGATGAAAATCGAGCAACAGTGTTGCACCAGCGAGACTGGTCGGCTCATAGATGCGGCAATGGAGCTGCCCCGTTCGCGCCGTGACCTTCCAGTGCACTCGCTGCAACGGATCACCTTGCTGATACTCACGCACACCGGCGGTCCGGGTCGGGTCTTCGAAGAGGCGATTTTGAAGTCGCACCTCACCGATCGGTCGCTCGGAAGCGAAGTCGTACTTCGGCAGAGGAAGTATCTTCGGGTACACCATCACATAGACGGGGCGGCCCAACACGCGATGCCGCCGATGCAAGCCGAACACGTCACCCGTTTCCAGAATCGTGGGACCAATCGGGTAGTATCCCCGCATCTGGAAGGTTACGGTGTATTTGATCACACGGGTTTGGTGCCCCCTCAGGTGGACCACCTGAAGGCGTTTACCCTTGACCGTCAATCGCGGTGGTTTGAGGCGCATGGTCAGATCGGGAATGAGATCTTCCACGAGAACCCACAGAATCGGTAGCCCTGCGGTATTGCGGAGTCGAACCGAGACCTCGACTATCTCGCCAACCTCACGCGGATCGGCCGAACACTGCCGCTCGGCAGCGAGTGCTACGACCCACTGCCGCGCGAGCCAACGCGAAATCAGATACACACCGAGAAGTACATACCCTGCGAAGGCAACTAGCCCAGCCTGGAGGGCCAATGCCGAACCGATGACGAACACGATTACCAGAAACCACTTCACACGAGAATCCTCGAACGCAACTCACGAAAAGTAATCTTCATTCATGGCTTTCTGCTTCTCGGTAATCGGTACCCGAGCATCATCAATGAGATCTTTCACAACTGCGGCGGCTGTTCGCTTGCGCAGTCTGCTTTCGGGCTTCAGGATCAACCGGTGAGCCAGGATCGGATGTGCCATTTTCTTGATATCATCGGGCAGTGCGAACTCGCGATTGGCGATGCCCGCAAGGGATTGTGCCGTGCGATAGAGTGCAATCGAAGCCCGTGGGCTACCACCGAGAAGTACATCTTCATGAGCGCGGCTGGCATGAACGATTTCGAGGATGTATCGCTTCACTTTATCATCGACATGGATCTCCCGAATCGCTTCCTGACACGCCAACACATCTTCCGCAGAAACGACAGGCTTCAACTCTTCAATCGGGTGGCCGTGCTGTAAGCGCGACAGCATACTTCCTTCTTCTTCAAGAGTGGGGTAGCCCAGACTGAGCCGGACCAGGAAGCGGTCTAACTGCGCCTCGGGTAGCGGAAATGTCCCTTCTTGATCCACAGGGTTTTGTGTGGCAATGACAAGAAACGGGGGCTTGAGCAGATAGGTGTTGCCATCGACACTCACGCGGCGTTCGGCCATGGCCTCAAGGAGTGCGGCCTGGGTGCGGGGTGTAGCCCGATTAATCTCGTCGGCCAAAAGTGTTTGTGCAAACACCGGTCCGGCACGGAACTCGAACTCGCCCGATTTCTGGTTAAAAACTGACACACCGCTGACATCGGAAGGAAGCAAGTCGGGGGTGCACTGAAGCCGCTTGAATGTGCACCCGACACTGCGGGCCAGAGCGCGCGCGAACATGGTCTTGGCCACACCCGGCACATCCTCCAGCAGGATGTGGCCTTCGCTCAGGTAAGCAGCGACGGCAAGAGTGATCTGGGCTCGCTTTCCGATCACCACTTTTTCGATGTTGTTGATGATTCGGTTAGCCGTCGCG
>JBGTAO010000414.1:0-6774 GCA_041749835.1 Gemmata sp.
GCCTCGAAATACTCAGCAATCTTGCATTGGATTTCCTTCTTCGTGTTCCGTGGGCTGAGGATCTCAACGACAAAGTCGGGCACCAGATCGCTAATCGGCTCCATCGGCACCGTGCGCTCCGGTCGTTGCCGCCACGAAACAAACGAAACATCAGGCCCGCGAACGACTCGTGGCATGAGCCTAATGAGAGCATCCGCGCCATAGAGAAATCCTTGATCAGATCGATCGAGATTGCCACGGATGATGTGGCTCAACTCAATCGCCAGAAAGGCTTCGGGTGAACCCGCGGCTTTCTCCACGAGCGTTCCATCCACAAGTTCGTACAGCTTGAAGGGCCGGCCATGTTTGGCCAGAAGATTGCGCTCGGTGGCCGTGCCAGGTGGCGGATCGAGGCAGATGCGATCGAGCGGTATTTCGCCCAGCGCACGACACAACTCGGCGGCATTCTCGTAACGCGTTCGGGTGGTAGTCGCCATAGTCGTGACCCTATCGCAGTTCCGAACTCGTTGGCTGTCTCAACTTCGTGAATTGTTATTTCTTCAGGTTCAGTCGCAGCTTATCGATCTCGTCTTCAGCTTTCTCGATGAACGGGTCGAACTCTGCCATCTCCTTGGCATTCTTCCCCTGCTCATGCTTGCGGAAGCCGAACAGGTAGGTCTCGTTCTGTGGCCGCCACTTGTTGAAGAACTGCTCGTTCTTGGCAACGATGGCGAGGCGGAGTTCCGTGGGTGCGTACGTGTTGTGGGTATCGTCGAGGCCAAGGGCTTTGATCATCAGGTGGGCGGTGCGGTCGTAGCCGCTGTCACGAAGGTGCATGCCGTTGTCCGTGTACCACCAGTCCTTCTCTCGACGGGTATCTCCATTCATCTTGTCAGCCACCACGTAGAGCTTCCAGACCTCGTGGTTCAGGTCCGCGAAATGCAGGCTCCGGTTGTTGGCAACACGGCCGATCGCTTTGGAATAAAGGTCGAGATCTCGGTTACGATTCTCCGCGTCTGGAATTCGACCGATCTCGATCGGTATCGGCGAGAACAGGACGATGCGAGCATTCGCCGGTTTCAACGCGTCCAAAAGTTTTTCCAGCCCCTTCTCGAACTTCGGCAAGCCGTCCTTGCCCTCGAACGATTCGTTCGTGCCATAGCTGATGAAGATCACGGTTGGTTTGAGTTCCAGTGTCGGTTCGACGACCTGCTGAAAGCACTTCTGGGCATTGCCGAAGTCGAAGCGACCGCGTGCCTCACCGTGGACCGTGTCGCCACTCCAGCCGAGATTCCGAACACGGAAATTCGCTTTTGGAAATGCGGCATGTAATGCTGCTTCCCAATAGCCGTAGCGCTGTTCGCGTTCCACGAGCGTGTTGCCAAGCCACACAATCCGGTCACCATTTTGGAGTTCAAATGGTTTTGCTGCAGGTGGTTGACCAAGCATTGTGGCGAGAAACGCTGCTGAAATGAGCATGGGGGACCTCGCGAAGGCAGGATATCTACAGGTTACAGGAGCATCGCACACTTGGCGAGCGAATCGAGTCGGAGTTGACACGCCTGCTCTGCTGTGTATTAGTGTGCGAGTCCTCCAGTCGATCATTACTCCCGTGAACACGGGATTCACTTGCCTCAAGGATGGGGCCAGGATGCTGAACGTCTTACGGTGGGTACTAGCCAGTTTCCTGGTGGTCCTCGTTTTGGGGCCGCCGGTGGCGCTATATCGTTTTCAGTACATCCAAGCGAAGCGCTTCCGCGAAGTGACTCCGGAACGGTTTTACCGTTCGGGTCAGATGACCGAGGCGGGCTTCCGCGACAGTATTAAACGCTACCAAATCAAAACGGTGATTAACCTTCAGCACGAGCAACCCGATCCGTTCTTGGTCAATCATTGGCTCGGGAAAGTGACGATCCGCGAGAGTGCGCTCTGTCAGGAACTGGGTGTGAACTACATCCTGATTACGCCCGATGTGCTCCCGCCCGACAACCGCCTCGAAGTGCTGCCAGAGTCGGTTGATGAGTTCCTGAAGTTAATGGATGATGAATCGAACTATCCCATTCTCCTGCACTGCAAGGCCGGGCTTCACCGGACCGGGCGGTTGACCGCGATTTATCGCATGGAATACCAGGGGTGGTCGCAAGGGGAAGCGCTGCGTGAATTGCGGGCCAACGGCTACGGCTATGTGGCTGCCAGCGAAGCCGATGCCTTCATCATTCAGTTTTTGCAACATTACACCCCGCGTGCGGTTCGCCCCATGCCACCGACGCTAGCACCCGCACCGCGGCCTGTGGGACACAAGCAGGCCGACACCACGGAAGGGGGCACGCAGTGATCACCACCCTCGACCGGATGGTGCTCTTGGCCTTTTTCCGATCGTACTTGATCGTCTGGACCAGCTTGATCAGTTTGTATGTGGTCATCGATCTGTTCACACACCTCGATGCGTACGTGAACAAACCGGGCGGGCTACCGGCGATGGCACGACACATCGTCATGTACTACGGCAACCGAATCCCCCAGGTCTTCGACTTGATGGCGGAACCGATCACGCTTTTGGCCGCAACGTTTACCGTCTCCTGGATGCAGCGCAATAACGAACTCCTCCCGCAACTCTCGGCGGGGATTCCGACCCGGCGTGTGGTTCGCCCCGTGCTGCTCGGTGCCCTGATGACCCTTAGCCTTAGTCCATTGAATCAAGAACTACTGATCCCAGCGGTCGCGGACGAATTGATGAGTTCGCGCGACGACCCGGATGGGGCGAAAGCCCAGATTCTGATGGGAGCGTATGACACATCGGGGGTCCATCTCGAAGGGTTGGCCGGGTTCCGCAAGGATCGTCGGATCGAGAACTTTTGCGCCACGTTTCCCGAAAACTCTCCCAGTGGCATGCTTCACCTGACGGCGGACGATGCCGTCTACATTCCACCCGGTGATGGTCCGCTCAGCGGTGGTTGGATGCTAACGAATACCGTGCCGGATACGTTTCCCGACAAGTTACCCACAAACCTCACGGTCCTGGGGACCGGGCGCTGCTTTCTGAAAGTGGATACAGCGGACTACGACTCCGTGAGTCGTGGGGGGACATGGTTTGTTTATGCGTCAACTTCGCGGATACGCGATCTCCTCACTGGTGTCGAGCCGCGCCGCCAGGTCAAGATGGCAGTGCTGTACCATACCCGGATCACACGACCACTCGTGGGCGCGCTCCTGGTGCTACTCGGTGTGTCGATCATCCTGTGGAATCCCAACCGCCACGTGATCCTGAGCGCCGGCCTGTGTCTGGTGATCGGTGTCGGCTTTTATGTCTGTGTTCTGGGATGCAAGGCCATGGGCGATGCCGACTATATCTCGCCTCCGTTGGCCGCCTGGCTTCCGGTGATGCTTTATGGGCCACTCGCAATCGTGGCGTTCGATGCGATTCATACCTGACGGCATCTTCGGGGAATCGTTGGCCAATCCTTCTGGGGTTGACAAGCTTGGGGCCCGTGGGGATACACGGGTCCATATTCTTTTTGACCCCCTTGCGGGAGGCCCGATGCGCAGGCAACTCGGAGTCCTGTTGGCGGCATGCCTGCTGGCCGTGGGTTGCGCCACAGCCCCACCGCTCGATAATCCCGTTGTCGTCCGCTATGGTGCCGACGAGATCGAGAACCCCGTTCTGGTTTCTCCAGGGCTTCCAACACCTGCTGCTTACCAGGAAGTCTTCGAGAAAACGATTGACGTGCTCGACGATTACTTCGAACTACTGCCGCCCAACCCTTACGATGGACGAATCGTTTCCAAGCCCCGCATTGCACCAGGTTACGAGCAATTCTGGAAGGCGGGCAATCCGAACCCGCGCGGTCGGCTCTTGGCGACATTCCAGACCATCCGCCAAACTGCAACCGCCGAGATTCGAGCCGGCGACCGTGGTGGTTATCTGGTCTATATCGTGGTGGATAAAGAACTCGAAGATCTCCCGCGGCCCGTTCAAGCCCGGGTAGGCCCCGCGTTGTTCCAGGAATCGCCGACAGTCAACCGGGAGTTCGAGGTAGTGGGGCCCGATACCTCGGCGGATTTGAACTGGTTCAAGGTGGGACGCGACTACGCGCTGGAACAACAGATTTTGCGCCGAATCCGCGAATGCCGATAAGCCTGGCTTGGCTTCGGAGCCTGCTGCTGTTGTAATGGAACGCCGGTTTGCCCAGTGGCGCACCGGCCGAGGCCAATGATGAGTGATACGGGGATGCGGCTGAAGATTGGCGGGTTCGTCGGGGCAACTCTCGTTGTCCTGGCCGGGCTCGTGATCTTCTTTGGTCGCGCGCCCGAATTGTTCACCAGTAAAACACGCTATTCGATCCTGTTCCCCGAAGCGCCCGGAATCGCACCCGGCACGCCCATCCGGAAATCGGGTGTCCGTATCGGTGAAGTGACTTCTGTGGACCTCGATGAAGAGACGAGCCAAGTCAAGGTGCAGATTCTGGTGGATCGTAAGTTCCACCCGCGTCAAACCGAGGCGGCGATCATCACTCGTGGTTTGCTCAACGGCGACACCGCGATTGATTTCATTCCCAAAATTGGCGAAGGCGGGAAACCGCTACCACGCGGTGAAGAATGGCCGCCCGGTTCCGAGATTCAGGGTGTCGCGCCCATCACCCCGCGAACATTACTGACACCGGCCTCGGAAGTGTTAATGAACGCGCAGAGCTCGCTCGATCGAATCGTGCGGGCATTTGAAAAGCTCGAAAAGTTGCAGACGCTTCAACCCAAAGTCGAGCGGGCAATCGATGAGGCCACGGATACGCTTAAAGCAATTCGGGAGTTCATTCCCAAGCTGGAAAAGACCAATGAACGGATTCAAAACTTCATTGGTGCCGAGGCACGGGAGAAACCCACTATCGTACCAGCGGGGTTTTTGATGGCTCAGCCCGCAGATGGTTCGAGCCTGCGCGATCTGATCCGTGATATTCAAGATCTTGCACGAACAGCACGCCCAGCCGTTGAGGATATTCGGGGCATGGTGCGGCGCTTGGAACCCGAACTCACCGGAGCCGTCAAATCGGGCCGGTTGACCTTTGATAGCATCAACGACATCTTGTCACCGGAGAATCGGAAGCAGTTCACCGAGTTGCTCAAGAATACCAACGGTGTCGCGGTTTACGTTGTCAAGATCTCAGGCGCGCTCACCACACTGCTCGAAGCCGCAGAAAAGACGCTCAAGAATATCGATACGCAGGTCACGGAGGCCGGCGGCGTTGTGGGCGATGTGCGTGCGATTACCAAGCCGCTCGCCACGAAATCGGAAGCATTGGTGACTTCTGTTACTGATTCGGCGGAGCAGCTGAATCGAGCCCTTACGGAAGTGCGGGCATTACTTCAGACGTTTGGCCGGGGAAATGGCTCGATCCAAAAACTGTTGACCGATCCCACCGTTTACCAGAACCTCGACGAAGCCGCGGGATCGCTCGCTCGGGTGCTGGCCAAAGCTGAGCGGATCAGCAAGGATCTGGAAGTCTTCTCCGATAAAATTGCTCGCCGACCGGAGCTAATTGGCGCGGGCGGGATCGTGCGACCAAGTTCCGGGCTGAAGGACATTCCAGGGCCGGCGCTACCGGCATACAAACCAGAATGGCCACCGGCACTGCCGGCCCGCCCGGCTCACGGTCAGCACTGGTTACCACCTCAGAGCGTGCAGGGTTACCCGCCACGCTGACCCAAAATCACTTGGGCGGATCGAACGCAGTCTCTGAGAACTGAGCCGGAAAATCCCAGCTCTTGATGGTCCATTCCTCGACGGTCTCACGTACCTTCGATCGCTCGGAAACCCGGCCCGATTCCAGTCGTGCCGGTAGCACATACTCGCCAAATGGCTGATGCTCGCTGAACGTCCACGACTTAAATGACCGACCGAGCAAGTCGGTGTGGTTGTACTCCACCCGGGTGAGGTGCCCACTCACGGAATCAAAGGTCAGTTGGTAGACCGGCCGTTCCGAAATCGAAACGCGGATGGTCTCTGTTGGTGGAATGCTTGCGACCTGGCGACGATCAAAAACTATCGTTTTTGAATCGTTCAACGGGAATAGCAGTGGAAGCCATTGCTGGGCCAGGGTGTCGGTTAGTATGGCATCCTCGGCCATCGCTCGATTGGGCACCGGGGTTTCGGTTCCATCGCGGCCGAGCCAGATGAAGGGCTTCCGCAGAATGTGCGTCTGTGTACCCGTGTAGTGCGTGAGAAACTTGTACGACACCTTCACTTTGTCTGGCCAATGAGCCTGAACATCGCGTGTCGCCTCCACGCTCATCAATCCCGAGCCTGAGTCGGAGGGGAACTTCATGTTCCCTGTACCAACTGCACGGCTGAGTTTGCCTTTCAAAGTCTCGGGTTTCTTCTTCGTGAGTGCGGCAATTGCTCGTTCCACCACGGCCTTGGCTTCGGTCTCGGAAGCCTTTGGAACGGTGACCTCCGGCTCTTGCGATCGTTTGGTTGGTTCTTGAGTAGGAGGCGTGAGTTCCGGGAGCTCTTTACCCGGCCCACAACCGAAAATCAGAGTTGCCAAGATCCCAGCGGAACAAACACTCAGGTTACGCATCCTACTCTCCCGGTTTTGCTCATTTTGTACTCAGTTTGTACTCCGGGACGGCCCAGAGGTCGAGTCTCATATATGGTGCCTCAGCCTTACCTGTGGGCTAGCCTGGCTCTTGTCATCATCATCATTCCAGTCCGCCCAGCGCGGCTCACGGCGCGTCAACTCCAAAACATACAGCGCGCGTGTGCCGCCAGAATTGCGTCGACCACGCCATCACTCTTGCTGC
>JBGTAO010000415.1:0-3962 GCA_041749835.1 Gemmata sp.
TCGGCGAGGCGAACTCGCGGCCGTGGTATGTCCACATCACCGAGTCTGCGAGCCGCTTCCGCACGGCTTCGCCTGGCAAGAACGAACTCTGGGCCATGCCTAACGGATCGAGTACCTGCCGCTGGACATATCGCTCGAATTGCTCATTCTGGCTTTTCTGAATGGCGTAACCGACAACGCCGATTGCTGCGTTGGAATACTTGGTTCGCTCGCTCGGTTCGTACACCAGCGGAATTCCGTTCAGGCTCGCAACCGACTTCATGAGCGTGGGCTCGGTGTCGTCGAAATAGTTGCCCACCGGTGGCTCGCGGATCAAACCCGAGCGATGCGACATCAGCATGCGCAACGCGATTTCTTTCTGGCCGTCCCGGTATGCCGGCTTGAAGTCCGGGATGTACTTCGCAACCGGAGCGTCGAGATCGAGCTTACCCTGCTCCACCAACTGCATGATGGCAACATCGGTGAAGAGCTTGGAAACCGAACCCACGCGGTAGATCGTTTCAGCCGAAGCGGGCACTTTCTGATCGCGATCCTGGAAGCCGAACCCCGCGGCCCACACCACACGTTGATCGTCCACGAGTGCGATCGAGATCGCTGGGAGTTTCTTGTCGGCAACTTCGTGGCGGAGCAGCTTCTCCAACTCCGCAGCCACACCCAGGTAAGGTGCCTGGGGCGCAACCTCGGGCTGCGCAAACGCTGGGAGCGGGATAATCAGCAGCGTGTACAGAATCAGGCAACGCATCAGCCAGCTCCGATGTGTGACAGATCGCTCGGGGCTCGCTCCGCAATAGTGCGGAAGTGCTTCCGGTGCGGATGGTGTGGTACGGGCTGTAGCAATTCGGGCGATTGGCGATTGTAACCCGAAAGCTGAGTTCGGGGAAGTAATCTGCACTTGCTCGGCTACGCGGCTGGCCCCGGAATCTCATCGCGATTGCGAAAAATCCATGAGAGTCGTGACTTCCGCACCCCACGAGGGTTTATCCTTTAGTGAGTGGTCGCTGTTGTTGGAATGGGAGTGCCCAGCATGTTGCCCCGAATCCTGGCCAGTCTGGCGTTGCTTCTCGCATTCGGTGGGAATCAACCGGTTGGTGCTCAGCCCGGGAAAGGTGGGAGCTTCGCCGATCGACCGACCGCGGAGCAACTGACGTTCTTCGAGAAGAAGATCCGCCCCGTGCTGGTGGAACACTGCTACAAGTGCCACTCCACAGAAGCCGAAAAGATCAAAGGGGAATTCCTGCTCGATACCCGGGCGGGCATCCGAACCGGCGGCACCACTGGGCCGGCGATCGTACCGGGCAATCCGGATCGCTCGGTATTGATCCAGGGGCTGCGGCACAAGAACCCCGATACCGCGATGCCACCGAAGGGGAAGTTGCCCGATCAGGTGATTGCCGATTTTGAAGCCTGGGTGAAGATGGGCGCTCCCGATCCGCGTGATGGTGCCGCGGCAGCCACCGGGAACAAGTACGTCGTCGATATCGAGAAAGGGCGCTCTTTCTGGGCGTTCGTGCCACCAGCGCGGCCCAAGGTTCCAGAAGTATCCCAAGCGCAGTTCGCCATACACAACACCATCGACAACTTCATCGTCGCTGGCTGGAACCGTGCCGGGCTCACACCGGTTGGGGATGCCGATCGCCGAACGCTGATTCGCCGTGTCACGTTGGATCTCACTGGCTTGCCCCCGAGCCCGCAAGCCGTGGAAGCCTTCCTTGCCGATCCGGCCCCAAACGCCTTCGAGAAAGTGGTCGATCAACTCCTGGCTTCACCACAGTTTGGTGAACGCTGGGGACGCCACTGGCTCGATGTGGCCCGCTATGCCGAAAGCTCGGGCAAAACGGTGAATGTCTCGTATCCGCATGCGTGGCGCTACCGTGACTACGTGATCGCGGCCTTCAATGCCGACAAGCCCTACGATCAGTTCATCCGCGAACAAGTCGCTGGCGATCTCATGAACGGCGGCAACGCCAAGATTCGCGCCGAACGGATCGTGGCCACCGGCTTTCTGGCGATTGGGCCAAAGCTCCTGAATGAACGCAATACCACGCAGTTTGAACTGGATATCGCGGATGAACAACTCGACGTGACGACTCAGGCATTTCTGGGAATCACCGCGGCCTGTGCTCGCTGTCACGACCACAAGTTCGATCCCATTTCCCAGCGCGACTATTACGCTTTGGCGGGCATCTTCCGGAGCACCGAAACCTGTTACGGCACGATTCGCCAGCTCCAAAGCCAACGCCCGTCTCCCACGATCTCGCTCCCCGCTACGAGCGGCGTTCCGGCAGGTACTCGCGACCAGCTCACCGCGACCGAACGAACCCGTATTGAGAAGCAGATCAAGGATATCAACACGGCTGCCGCAGAAGCGACCGAACCTATCCGGCGCTTGTTCACCAGCGCCCAGGTGGCCCAACTGCAGAGTCGGCTTGATGCCTTCGATGCGGAAGGGAAGCCGAAACTCCTGGCAATGGGTGTGCGCGACAAACCCGCAGGCCGCGGTCCGGGTGGCGGGCAGTTTGGCCCGGGTGGCTTCGGCCCCAAGGGTGGCTTCGGAGCCAGGGGGGGTTTCGGTGGTTCACCTACCATCGCCGACAGCCCGATCTATGCTCGCGGAGAGCCCGACAAACCGAGCGCACAACGGGTACCACGGGGAACGCTGGAAGTGCTCGCCAAGAAACCGCTGACCATCCGGGGCAACACGAGTGGCCGGCTGGAACTGGCCAACTGGATTGCTTCAGAAACCAATCCACTCACAGCTCGTGTGATGGTGAACCGAGTCTGGTTGCACCTGTTCGGTCGCGGGCTCGTTCCCACACCCGACAACTTCGGTGCCGCGGGAATGCCACCCACACATCCTGAACTCCTCGATTACCTGGCCTGCACGTTCATGGCCGATCAGTGGAGCGTCAAGAAGCTCATCAAGCATGTGGTGATGAGCCATGCTTACCAACTCGATTCCCGGTTTGACGCAAAGAACCACGAACGCGATCCCGAGAATGCAGCGATCTGGCGGATGAGCCCGCGCCGACTCGATGCCGAAAGCCTCCGCGACTCGATGCTGGCCGTCAGTGGCCAACTCACGATCCCACCACCGACGGGCTCGGTTGTGGCTCAAGTCGGTGAAGGCCCCGTCACGCGACCCCGGCTGGGTGGCCAACAGATCATGGGCGCGATCAACGATTCCCGGAACACCCAGCGATCGGTTTACCTGCCCATCATCCGCGACAACCTTCCCGAGGCGCTCGCATTGTTCGATGCCCCCGATCCGAGCCTGATTGCTGCGGACCGCCCCACCACAACCGTGCCATCGCAAGGCTTGTTCCTGATGAATAACCCATTCGTGATTCGTGCTGCGGACATGGCCGCCAGTAAACTCGCAAAAGAGACCACGACGGACACGGAACGCATTCGTGCAGCCTATCTGAGCTTCTACAGTCGACCGCCCAATGAGCAGGAGTTGGCCACTGCGCAGAAGTTCCTGGCAACCTACCAGGCCCAACTCGCCAAGGATCGTGTCACGGCCACGCAGCAGCAACGCGAAAAGTGGGGTGCCTTCTGCCAGGCGTTATTCGCAAGCGCCGAATTCCAATACCGGCGCTGATCGTCGCCCATTGGCTCCAGCAGAATCCTAAAACCGACCCACTCCCGCCGCGAGGTGTCCCATGTTGACGCGACGTTCACTGTTGCAATCGACTTCGTCGGGTTTTGGTTACCTGGCGTTTGCCGCTCTGGCTCATGAACAGGCGACCCGCGAAGCCCGGGCAGCCGAAGTTCCGGCGAATACGCTGGCACCCAGGAAGCCGCACTTCGAACCCAAGGCCAAGCACGTCATCTTCCTCTGCATGGATGGTGCCCCGAGCCATGTGGACACCTTCGATTACAAACCGAAACTCAGCGCAGACGATGGCAAATCGCCACCCCGTGTGCGTGGTGGCAAGCTCAGGGGTTCGCCCTTCAAGTTC
>JBGTAO010000416.1:0-9949 GCA_041749835.1 Gemmata sp.
CAAGCAGTTGGGCAAGGTGCAATCGAACGCCGAGTTCCTGATGACAGTCAGTAAGTTCGTGAAGTAACGCGCCCCGCGCGAGGTTTGGCAGGCACATATTGCCTATCCGCTGGGCAATCCACCCTGTCGGCGCTCCAACCAGTACATTTTCTGTCCATATTTAAGTGATTACCTAATCGATTGTTACGAGAAATTCTCTCGTACGGGCACGCTACGGCACCTCTGTTGCTCTTACCCGGTCTCGGTATTGAACGGCTCCTCGTTTCGAGGTGCCACAGGCGAGAAGCAGAACTCCCGCCCCCTACCGTTTGGGCGGCGGCCGGCCTGGAACACCGGCCCCACACTGAACGGTCGTCTCTCCAGTACGGCACGGGCTTGCAAAGCTCGTGTGCCACCCGCGACCTGTCGTCGCACTTGCCGCTCGTGGGCTCGATGATTGGCCGACTGTTATGACGGTGCGCGTGATGTTTCAGCAGGCCCGAAACTCACCCACAACCTTCATCCGCTGGCCATATCGTCCACCCATTGCGGACTAAAGTATCCCCGGCTCCACCGACGATTGCGGTGCCCCGAGAGGGTCGCCGAGCCGTCACGGTGTTGGGGCTTTCCCTCCCCATGAGCATGATGCTCCCGCTGTTGGTTTTGCCGGATTCAGGCTTGTGATCGCAGTTCCAACACTCTCACGGTGGCCGCGTGCCGCCTCGGGAGTACACGGACTTCGCAAACAAGTAGCCTTTATCATGAGGATAGTGCTTGATGATCACCATTCGCCGGAGTGGAACCGCTTCCGCCGCGACCTTGATTGTTCTGGCTCTGGGGCTCACGCAGATCATCGCCCCCGGCTGGATTCGCCGGGTCGGGCTCGACACCTGGAACATGGGCACCGTGATGGCGCTCGCCCGCGAAACGACCGCGCAAGCCGATTTGCTCAAGGAACAACAGGAGAAGTTGCGCCGTCAGATCGAGGCTGCCTCGCTGGTGAGTGCGCAACTGGCTGCTGGCAATCTGTCGTTGGTCGAGGCAATTCAGGAGGTGAGCCCGATTCTGGAAGATCGCCTAGGCTTCGGGATCAATACCAGTAGCGAATACCTGCCCAAGAGCTACGAGCAACGAGTGGGCCGCTACTTGATTCGCCATGCCACGAAACAGCTTCTGGTTTCGCCTGTGGAGATGGCACTTTGCTTGGCACGGCTGGAAGCCGAGTTTGCCCACTTATCGAAAAGCTGAAACCCGCCGATCCAGCCCAACTCTGTCACTTCACGCGTCCGCACTCCGTTTGCTGGGGGCGGGCGCGGTTTGTCACCTGCTGACCTTCTCATCTCGTAGCGCCCGCGGGTAAACTCCACCTTATTGCGACCCACCATTCCACCAGCGGTCGACACACAATCTACCTTTGGGGGTTCCCGATGGCCGAAAAGGATAAAGACAGCAAGGATCTGAAGACAGCACTGGCCGCGATTGAAAAGGAGTTTGGCAAGGGTGCAGTCATGTCGCTGGGAGACATGAACGTGGACGACGTGGAAGGCATTTCGACCGGCTCGCTCTCGCTGGACCTCGCTCTCGGCGGCAAAGGGCTGCCACGCGGTCGGGTGGTCGAAATCTACGGTTCGGAAGCCAGCGGGAAGACCACCATTGCCCTTCACGCAGTGGCACAAGCGCAAAAGAACGGCGGGGTTGCCGCGTTCATCGACGCGGAGCACGCGCTCGATCCCACCTGGGCCAAGCGTATCGGTGTCAACCTCGATGATCTGCTCGTCTCGCAGCCGGGCTATGGTGAGGAAGGTTTGCGGATTGCCGAAATGCTGATCAAGTCGGGTGCCGTCGATATCATCGTCGTCGATTCCGTGGCCGCGCTGGTGCCCAAGAATGAAATCCAAGATAGCGAGATCGGCGACACCAAGGTGGGGTTGCAAGCACGGTTGATGAGCCAGGCCATGCGCATCCTGACACCGACCATCAGTAAGAGCAAGACCTGCCTGGTGTTCATCAATCAGATTCGCCAAAAGATCGGGGTGATGTACGGCGACCCGAACACCACAACCGGCGGTCTGGCGTTGAAGTTCTACGCCTCGGTACGCATGGAGGTGAAGCGGGTCACGCACGTCAAGGATGGCGACGAAACCATCGGTGCGGAAACCCGGGTTCGCGTGGTGAAGAACAAGATCGCCCCGCCATTCCGGAATGCCGAGTTCGAGATTCTCCACGATCGCGGGATCAACTTCGAAGGCGATCTGCTGAAGTTGGCGATCGAAGACGAGATCATCGAGAAGAAGGCCGGGGCTCAGTTCATCTACAAGGATCAACGGATCGGTCACGGTGCCGAGAATACCGTTAACTACCTGCGTGAGAACCCCCAGGCACGTGACGAGATCGTGGCGGCGATCCTGGAGAAGCGGAAACCGAAACCGGCGGAACCCAGCGAAATCGAGGCAGCAGCCAAGGAAGAAGAAGCCGCCGCCGCTGAACTGACCGCGCTCGGCGAAGCCCCGGAGCCCGCCAAGAAGAAGCGTGGCAAATCGGCCGGCGACTAGCGCGCCTTTGGGAATCGCGCCGCATGTGTTCACGGCACGATTCCGTTCGATCACGCTCCATGAGTCATCACGAACAGGGATGTTCGCATGCCAGCCCGGCGTTCACTTGTACTCGGCGCGGCCACAAACTGGGCCGCGTTCGCCGCAACGCTTCTTGTGGCGTTCTTCCTCGCACCCTATCTCATCCGTCACCTCGGCGATGCTCGCTATGGTGTCTGGTGCATCGTTGAAGCCATTCTCGCGTACTTCACGCTGTTCGATCTCGGAATCGCGGCCTGTCTAGTTCGCTTCGTTGCCAAGTTTCATACCACCGATCAGCGCGAAGAGTTAAACAAACTCGTCTCGGCTTGCTTCGTGCTATTCGTGGCGGCAGCGGCTTGCGTGCTGGTTCTGGGTTCGGCACTGGTGCCATTCGTCGCCCCGGCGTTGGAACGCAAGCTCGGCAATCATGGTGATGTCGCTCCGTTCATGCTCCTCATGCTGGCCAACCTCGCTATCACCTTGCCGATCAGCGTGTTCCCCACCATGCTTGATGGCCTCCAGCGTTATGGCATGAAGAGCGCCGTGAGGCTGGTGTTTTTGGGGCTCCGAGTCACTGGCATTGTCGTGGCGATGGAAGCCGCGCCGGGACTGTGGTCGCTCGCGGTGGTGTTCACCATCACGAACTTACTTGAACATGCGGTGATGGCACTGCTGGCGTATCGATTGGTACCGAGTTTGCGGCTGTCGCGGCGCTTGGTCGATCGCGCCACCCTGCGGCAGGTGCGCGGCTACAGTGTCGATGCCTTCCTGGCGATGCTCGCCGGCCGCATCACCGTGCAGACGGGTGCCATCGTGGTGGGTGTATTCCTGACGGCAACCGCAGTGGCGCACTATGCAATTGCCGCACGGCTTGTCGATATGGCGAAGAACCTGTTGCGCTCCGCGACAACCACGCTGACACCCGCAGTAAGCGAGCGAGAAGCCAACGGTGATCTCGAAGGCGTTCGCCGGGTCATGCTGCTGGGTACACGCTGGGTGCTGTACCTGGTGTTACCGATCAACCTCGGGTTACTCGCATTCGGTCGCCCGTTCCTGACTCGCTGGATCGGCGACAGTGAGTATGCCACCTGGTGCTACCCCGTGGTCGCGATTCTGTCGGCCACGCTGGCGATCGGTGTCGCGCAATCGGTGGCCTCACGCATTCTTTACGGGATGGGCAAGCTCCGGCTGTTCGCACGGCTGGCGCTGGCGGAGGCCGGGTTGAACCTGCTGCTCAGCCTGGTTCTGGTGGGGCCACTGGGCTTGAACGGCGTGGCCATCGCGGTTGCGGTGCCCAACATCCTCTTCTGCCTCGCCGTGATCAGCTATAGCTGCGTGGTGCTGGAGATTGGGATCGCGCGATATCTGAGCACGAGTTGGGCCAAGCCGCTACTGGCCGCGTCCGTTCCGCTGCTTGTGTGGTGGTGGACCACACCGGTGGACGCGACATGGCTGGCGATCGCCTGGGGTATCGTGACCGGGTTGGTTCCTTACGCGGCGGTGGTGGCCGGGTTGGAAGTCAACAGCCTCCGGCGGCGCGTGCACACGGAGCGGACGACACACCGGATCACAACCACAACCCTGCCCGTTACACCGCTGGCAATCGTGCCGCGATCAACGCTTGCAACTCCTCGACGGTAACACCGCGAATCAGGAACGACTTGTTGCGATTGGTCGCCCCCGAAGATAGTTCGACCTGCGAACGTTTGAGCCCCAACCAGTCCCGGAGCAACTCGGTGAGTGCGGCATTGGCGCGGCCATCTTCTGGCGGTGCTGTCACGGCGATTTTGAGCGCGTTCGCCTGTTCACCCAGAACCGCATTGCGCCGGGCGGCCGGCTGGGCTCGCACCGCAAGCAGAACGCCTTCGGCGTGGGGCGTGAGAGTGATCGCCACGTCAGGTCAACCCTTCGAATAGCGTGGTTCCCAGGCGAATCAGCGTGGCCCCTTCCTCGATGGCGACTTCGTAATCACCACTCATGCCCATCGAAAGCTGCGGCAATTCCAGCCCCGTGTGACTCCGGAGCCGATCGCGTAGTTGCCGCAGTTCCACAAACGTGGGCCGCGCCTGCTCCGGATCATCGGAATATGCTGCCATGGTCATCAATCCCTGCAGCGCAATCCCGTTTAGTGACATCAGGCTGTCACTTAATGGCACGATCGCTTCGGGTGCGAACCCACCTTTGGCGTCTTCACGGCTACAGTTCACTTCCAGGAGCACCGGCACCGGCGTGCCTCGTTTCTGGCCAAATTCGTGGAGGGCCACCAGGAGCCGTTCCGAATCGACCGAATGCATGAGTGTCACGAGGGGAATGGTGCGTTCAAGCTTGTTCCGCTGCAAATGCCCGATGAGGTGCCAGTGAACCGCCGGAAGCGCCGCGGCCTTCTTCCAGAGTTCCTGCGGCCGGCTCTCGGCCAACTCGGTCAACCCCAGATCGGCGACAGTTGCCGCGACTGTTCCAGAGACCATCTTGGTCACCGCAACAAGAGTGACCGCAGCCGGATCGCGCCCGGAACGGCCTGCAGCATCGGCCATGCGTTGGCGAATGGCCGTCAGTCGATCGGTGAGCAGAGTGCGAGCTTCCACGGCGTTCATTCTTCAGTCGGCGGCATGACGGGATGGGTTTGGGTACCACCAAGGGCATCACCCGTGAAGGCGGATTTCGTCGGGATGCGGAGCGTGAACTTGCAACCCTTTTCGAGCAGGCTTTGCACGAAGATATCGCCACCATGTTCACGCAAGATCTTGCGGCTGACTGGAAGCCCCAGGCCCGTCCCGCGGTTACCCTTGGTGCTGACAAACGGCTTGAAAAGGTCGTCGATCGCGGTCTCGGGAATGCCAGGGCCATTATCGATGACGATGATCTTGGCCCAGTCGCCGTTGGGTTCCAGGAGTGTTTGCACACCCACCTTGGAGTCCGGTCGGTCTTCCACCGCGTCCAGAGCATTGGAGACGATATTTAGCACGGCACGATGCAGGGCGTATGGATCGCAAGGCACAGCTTCGACACCGGTGCCCGGTCGCCACTCCAGCGTGATCTCACGATCCAGTGCCCGACCTCGAATCAACTCCAGGACATCCTCGCACAGCTTGTTCAGATCCGTGGGCTCGATGGCGGGTTCACGCTCTTTCGAGAAGCTCAGCATGTCCAGAATCAGGTGATCGATGCGGCCCTGATTGCGCTCGACGAGCTTCCAACCCTTTTCCAGAAGCTCGCGATCGTCGTCCTTCAACGCGGCCCGAACCATATCGGAGCCGAAGCGGACACCCTGCATGATGTTCTTGATATGGTGCGACATGGCGGCAATGGTTTGCCCCACAGCCGCGAGGCGCTCAGCATTGACGAGAGCCTGATGGTAACGGCTTTCCTCCACAGCAATGGCGGCCTGGTGCGCGATGGCGCTGGCCAGAATCAGGTGATCGTCGTTGAACTTCCCCGACTCTTGCCCCTGGCTCACGAACTGTTTGAGTGTCGATTGGGTATCGAGAAAGAGCACGCCCACAATTTCGCGGCGGCCTTTCATCGGCACGCACATGACCTCGCGGATGTTGTGCTTGTGCAGGCTCTGCACTCCCACAAAGCGAGCATCGCTGTTGATATCGGAAACCAGCACCCCTTCACCTTCTTTGAGCACATGCTCGACAATGGTGCGGCTGACGGCGAGTTCCTCGATACGGCTGACCCCATCGCGGTACCGAACCGCCTGAGGAACCAGACTGCCATCGGGCTCGCGGAGCATGAAGCAACCATGATCGGCATCGACCGATTTCAGCACCAAATCCATCACCTTGGTGAGCAGTTCCTGGATATCGAGAATGTGGCTGAGCGCCTCGGCCGTTTCGTACAGCGCGGCGAGGCTCGCGAGGCGAGTGCGAACCCAATCGGTCGCGGCACTGGCGGGCCGGGCGAGAATCTGGCTACCCAGATCGGCGGCCACGGTGCGGATGATCGCGGAGGGGAAATCGGCTCTGGCATCGCGGCCAATGAGCCTCACACGCTCGGTGAGGTCGCTACCAAGATCGCTGGAGGTTCCACGCTGGGCGGTGTACATCAGAAGCGTCTGCCCCAGTGCAATCGTGTCGCCGCTGCGAAGCGTGGCGAGTTGGATAGGCTGGCCATTCAAGAGCGTGCCGTTGCCGCTACCCAGATCGACGATCTGGAAGCCGCCGTTGGGCGAAGTCTGAAGTTCGAGATGCCGCCGCGAGACCTGGGTATCGTGCAGGGCCACGGTATTGGAGGAATGCCGACCGACCGTGACCACTTCCGCGGAGAGCTCGAACTGCTTCCCTTCATCCACCCCGCGCAACACAATCAATCGGGGCACAGCCGAATCCTCCGTGTGTGTTAATGAGTGTAGCTGCGCACGGCTCCTGAATCCACACCCGTGGTTCCTGCGAACTGTTGCGGTCTCTTGTCTGAGCGAAGTAGCCCGGCCAGGTGGGCTTGAAGCGCCGGAATTGCCACGCTATGTCAGGCCCACCTGTTTACGGAGGACGCCATGTCTGCCGAGTCGCTCGTAGAACGCATTCTGGAAGACGAAGGTTTGACCAGCGATCTGGACGAAGCCGAAGCGACCGTGCTCATCAACTGGCTCGTAAAACGAGCGGAAGCCGTTTGCGCCGCGGATCCCAAAACGGCAGAAACCGAGGTCGGGAACCTGCGCCGCTTCGGCCGCAGTGTGAGCCGTGTCGTGGCGACCTGGCGTGATGAAGGAGCGAGCGAGGCAGGCGAGAAAGCTCGCAAGGCCAAACTCCCGTGGCCGCCGAAAAATGCCGCGACAGCAGGCGATGTCTTGAACTGGCTACTGGCACAAGCTCCGAACGCGAGCAGCAACTAGCAACGGATCTTTACCCATCTGGGAGGCACGGATGCCCGCACCGATTGTCACTGCGTTACTGCCATATGTCTGGAAGTGGCTCACTACGAAAACGCCGCCTATCAAAGGGAAGCGAAAAGCGGCACGGAGCCCGCTCGCAGTTGCGTTCTCCCCGCGTCTCCTGATGCTGGTGGCATTGTTTGCGGGTGGGGTGTGGTTCGGCGGTGGCGATCGGGTCAAAAACCAGATCAAGGGCTGGTTGCGTACTCATGTCCCGGCGTTGGAAGCCATCACCGAGGCGCAGGGCGGCGCGATCCGCGTCTACTTCACCAACCCGGCCGGCGATCCCAACGATCCCAACAACATTGCCCACGCGGTCGTCAAGTACATCGACGAAACCAAGACTTCGATCGACGTGGCCGCCTTCGAGCTCGACAACAAGATTATCGTGGATGCTCTGGTACGGGCCGTGAATCGCGGCGTGAAGGTTCGTCTCGTGACCGATTCCGATTACATCAAGGAGCACGGTCCCGAGGCGTTACGAGCCGTGGGTGTGCCCATCGTCGAAGATCGCCGTGAAGCCCTTATGCACAACAAGTTCATGGTCTTCGATGGCACCGCCGTATGGACAGGCTCGATGAACTTTACCGAGAACTGCGCCTACAAGAACGATAACCACGGCATCTACTTCGCGGTGCCCGAGTTGGCCGAGAACTACGCGACCAAGTTCCGCTGGATGTTCGAAGAGAAAGTCTTTGGGCGCTTACCGCACGCGGGAGCCAAGATTCCGCACCCCGTGATCAAACTGAAAGATGGCACGGTGATCGAAAACTATTTCTCCACACACGATCAGGTGGCCGCGAAAGTGGTGACGGCGATCAACACCGCGGAGAAGACACTCGACTTCATGGCCTTTAGCTTCACACACGATGGCATTGGCAAGGCGATCGAGGAGAAGGTGCGTGAAGGTGTCGTTGTTCGCGGTGTGTTCGAAAAGTCGCAATCCTCGCCGCCGTACTCGGAGTATGGGCACTTCAAATCGCTGGGTTTGCCGGTCTTCACCGACGCCAACCCGCGCAACTTGCACCACAAAGCGATGATCATCGACCTCAAGACGACGATTGGCGGTTCGTTCAACTTCAGCAAAAACGCCAATCAGTCCAATGACGAGAACCTCGTGATCATCTCGAATAATCCGGATATTGCGAAGAAGTTCGAGACCGAGTTCCTGCGTGTCTTCGAGCTGGCACGAAACGGTGCGAAATAGGGCCAGATGATGTGCTTCGTGAGCCCGGCCGGGAGCACCCGACTCACCGGCCGGTGAACCAGTTCCAAATCCGCCGCCGCGGTTGCAACGAGAGTTGTTGCCCCGCGAGAAACGCCCGGATATCGGCCGCCAGCGCTGCGGCACTGGCATAGCGATCCTCCGGGTGAACCGCCATGGCCTTCGCGCAGATGGCATCGAGTTGGGCCGGCGCATCGGCTCGCACTTCACGCACCCGCGGGATATCACCCCGAATCAACCGGGCAATCACTTCATGCAGCGCGGTGCCTGACGATTCGAGCGCCGGGCGGCCCGTCACCAGATGGAACAGATCGGCTCCCAGGATGTAGATGTCGCTGGCCGGCCCCAGGCTGCCGAGATCGCCACGGGCCTGTTCGGGCGACATGTAGGCCGGAGTGCCTACTACGGTACCCACCCGTGTGAGCATGTCGTCGCGCGGTGCCAGTGGATCTTCCTGCGTTGAGAACAATCCCGATTCTTCTCGCTTCGAGCCAATCACCTTGGCGAGCCCCCAGTCGAATAGCACCGCACGACCCGAGGGGAGCACGATGATGTTCGAGAGCTTCGGATCGCGGTGAATCACGCCGCGTTTGTGAGCATAATCGATCCCATCACAAACCTGTGCGAGCGGTTCCAGCAACTCCTTCGACCAGTTCGCTCCGCGTTCGCGGCTCAATTGCAGCAAGTCGGGGCCATCGAGGTACTCCATGACGATGAACGGTTGTTTGGTGGCCGAGCGTACGCCGTAGGTGTAGATGCGAACGATATTGGGGTGTTCCAGCGACGCGGCGATTTGCAATTCTCGCTTCAGGCGTTCGTGAATATCCGGGCGATCGAGCCCTTCGGGTAGCATCTTGAGTGCCACCTTACGCCCCAGTGCGTTGTCCATCGCCAGCAACACCTGACCCATTCCACCCTGGCCCAGGTTGCCCAGCGGCGTGTAACCTTCCGTCCAATCGGAGCGCGGTATGGGAATGCGCCCCGAGGCGGGTGGTGCGGTCAGCGTGGGGTGTTCGTGGGGGTCGTTGCCCGGGTCAATCGGTGGAGTATCGGCTGCACGCAATCCCGAGTCGGCATCACTCGGCTGCGGAAGCGTTTGCTCCGCGTCATCGGGATGGGCGGACGGCGTTGTTGGAGCGGGAAGGCCCACATGCGTCAGCATGATGGTCGCATAGTTGGTCTGGTATTCGTCGGGCCGGGCCGCGATCAGCCCGCGGTAGATCTCGGCGGCGCGGGTTTCAGCCGTCGCCATCTCGGCGGTTTGCCCCAGGGCCGCCCGGGAGCGTGCCAGCGCCA
>JBGTAO010000417.1:0-3782 GCA_041749835.1 Gemmata sp.
ACCCGAGCAAGCGGGCAGGCAGGACCAGCCACTCGATGCCCGAGCCGATGTCTACGCGCTGGGGGCCACACTGTACCACCTGGTGACGGGCCAACCACCCTTCCGAGGTTCAAACGACGCCATCCTCCGTCTACTGATTCAGGAACCCCCGCGCTCGCCCCGCTCCTACCGTTCCCAGATTCCGATTGGCCTTGAGGCCATCATTCTCAAGTGCCTGGAGAAAAGCCCGGACCGCCGTTACCCGTCCGCCGAGGCACTGGCCGCCGACCTCGACGTGTTCCTGGCGGGAGGGGTTCCCGAGGCTCCCGTCCTCGGTTGGCAGCAGCGGATCGGTAACCGCATCCGCCGCAATCGCCGCGAACTGACGGTCACCTCGATGTTGCTCATGGTGATGCTGAGCATGTTCGCACTGGGCCGGGTGCTGCAGTCGGCCCCCAAACCCGTCCCGAACCAACCCCTCGTTTCCGTCTTACCTGTTGATCACCACGTCGAGTTCCGCAAGCAGCTGCAAGCGGGGCAGCCCGTCACCCTGATCGGGAATCAGGGCCTTCCCGCCTGGCACAACTCGCGTCTGGGTGACGTGAAGCTAAGCCTCTCACCCTCGGGCGACGGAACGTGCTACTGCGAAACGATGAGCTCGGTGATTCTGGAACTACTCGATGATCCCGGCATCGACCGCTATCGCTTCTCCGTCGATTTCCAGTACATGATTGCAGCCCAGCGATTGAATACCGGAGGGAATTGCGGTCCGTTTATCGGTCTGACGGAGCCCGCCATCCCGCAAGACCCAACCTTCTTGCGGTATTACACCAGCATGTTCCGTGAAGAGAAGGCCGACCTGCATACCCCTGGCCCCGCAGCAGACTCTCGTGTTTATGTTTACGACATGATCTGGAAGCGCGGTACTGGGGGATTACCCTTGCAACAGCGCCACAACTTTGCAGCAAAGGTACTGATCTCCCAGACCTATCGGCCAGGCCCTTGGCGAACCATGAGTATCGACGTCTCCCCCGAGGTCATTCGATTCTTTTGGAAGCCCGCGCCCGATGCCGTCGAAGAACTCCTCGCCGAACTGATTCGCCTGGGGAATGATCATTTTGCCCTGACTCCCACCACTCCGGGATCACCACCATTTGAGATGGAGATACCCCCCGGTTGGACCTCGCGCTTGCCCGTGGGAATCTGGATCGATCGTGCCGGTATCGCCTTCAAAAATGCCACCATCACACCCAGACCGTAATTCTTGCGGAGTCGCCCATGTTCCCGACCGTCACGATCACCAATCCCATGGCCGGGGCCCAACTGAAGTGCCCGTTCAAGGTGTGCGGAACATCGAGTGGCAACACTTTCAGCGGCAAGACTCAGGATCGGAATCTGCATTTGCGACTGCTCAGTACGCTTGAGGTCAAGGTCACCAAAGGTACCACGAGTTACGGCACGATCACCTGGCGGTTCTGCGAGGGCACCACCGACAACTGGGAGGCGACTGTCGATGGTGTTCCTGTGGGTACAGGCTACAAGATCACCGCAACCATCGATGATGGGGCCAATAGCGCCAGTACCTCCGTCGGCCCCATCAGCGTTGTGCAGAACCCTCCGGTCATCGTCCCCGTTGCCTGTTGCCCAGATCCGGAAGTAACCAAGGCTCCGCCACTGCTGCCACTCGGGGCGACAGGAACCACCACACTCTCGGGAACCTACACGCCGGATGATGTCACCGAGGTGCTGGTCATTCGGCAGAAACTCGTGACGGTTTTCACAGAGCAGCCTGCGCCTCGTGGAGGAAGACACATTCACGCCGAGTGCACGGCTGGAGCACTGATCCGCGGGAAAGGAGCGACGATCGATACCAGGAACAAATCGTGGACTGTGGATATTGACACCGAAGCGGAAACCTATTTCAACGTCTACTTGAAGTTGCGCGACGGCACCATCATTCCGGGCACGACATCGAGCCTCTTTTAGCCCACGGTGTTCAGTCGTCGTAAAGCCAAACGTCGACGGTTTCGCCTGGTGCGTACCCCTCGCAATCCCGGGGGACCAGCACGAAACCGTCTGCCGTAGTGGTCGTACTCAGCATCGAAGCCCCACTCACGGCAATTGGCGTGGCTCGCCCAGCCACCACTTTGACCCGCACATAGTCAACTCGCCCAATCGCCGAGACGACCTTCGACTCCAGCACCACGGGCACCTGACGGTACGGCAACTCCCCCCGTCGCCCGCCGAGCCGCCGCACCACTCGCCCCGCGAAGAGATCGTAGGCGCACAAACACGAAACGGGATTGCCCGGAAGCAGGAACACCGGCCGTGGGATCGGTTCTGTGGCTTCACCCCGTGCTACACCGAGCCGTGGTACGAATCCCACACCGGTGGGCGATGCCGGGCGCAGCGCGATGCCATGCACGGCCAGTTCACCCAGTTCCGCGACCGCACGTGGAGCATGATCTTCCTGCCCCACCGACGAACCTCCGGACACGAGAATGATCTCGGCGTCGGCTTGAGCAATCGCATCCCGGACTGCGGTGAAGTCGTCGGCAAGGTACTGCACGGGGAGCGGTACGCCGCCATCGCGGGAAATCAGCGCGGCCAACATGGGAGAGTTGCTATCGACAATGCGATACCCCTGTGGAACGGAGCCCGGGGGGAGCAGTTCATTCCCGGTCACCAACACCGCGACCCGCGGTTGGCGAATCACGGCGACAGACGCAAGACCAATAGAGGCCAGCAACCCGAGATCCTGGGGCCGAAGCCGCCGACCCGCTGGCAGCACCTCCCGACCGCGTGGCACATCCTCGCCGACCCGACCGACATGCCGACCGGGTGCCACCGCTTCACGAGCTTGCACGGTTCCACTCGCATCGACTTCCGCCACCTCGGCCATCAAGACGGCATCGGCTCCCTCGGGCAGGGGAGAACCCGTCATGATGCGCACCGCTTGCCCGCTGGCGACCACACCCGAGTAGGGCCGCGCCGTACGTGCCTCGCCAATCAACTGAAGTGCCAGCGGATTGTGCGCCTCGGCTCCGAAGGTATCTTCGGCACGCACGGCAAAGCCATCCATGGCCGCCCGTGCGAATCCCGGCACATTGACAGGAGAGACGACAGGAACGGCGAGAATTCGCCCGGCAGCCTCGGCCAGCGCGATGACGGTAGAATCGAGTGACTGCGTGCGGGCTTCGAGCAGTTGAAGCACGGCTTCGACCTCCGCGCGATCACGGAAGCCCTTCATACGCACATCAAAGAACGGTTGGGCAGGCATGGTTGGCAACTCGTAAACCGGATAACCCGCACGGTTTCTCTTGCTTCGCGCACTCATCTGTCTGATGAGATCGCTACAACTCGCCGGACTGTTTCACAAACCGGCAAGATTTGCTCAAGTTGGGGGCAACCTCAACAGCGGATTGCCCTACAGTTGTTTGTCGAGTGGTCAGGTCGCACCGTGGGTGCGGTCTCACTGACGTTTTGCCACCCGGGGACAAGCTTCCCAAGGAAGGCCTCTGACCAGACGGAGCGATACCCATGAAAACACGACGCTTACTCTTCACCCTGATGATCATTGCGGCACTCGTGCCAGCTTCGGGGTGCTTTGGCCGACGGTCAAGCTGTTCGAGTTGTTCCCCCACGCGGAGCTTCTCGCCACCCCCGCCGGTCGTTGGTGCGCCCTGCTGCCCCCCAACGACTTCGCAAGGTTTGTTCGGCCCTCCAGGCCCGTGATAACCACGCGAGGCTCGCCAAGGTAACTGACCGTGTGATCTGTCACAATCAAGCAGATCACACGGATT
>JBGTAO010000418.1:0-4027 GCA_041749835.1 Gemmata sp.
CCTTGAGCGCTTCGAGGAGCGCCGGGATCGAGTCCTTGCCTCCGGCTACCACACCCTGGAAGGCCCGCATGCGAGCCTTCCAGTCGTCATCGGGGAGCGGCCGCATGTACGGAACCGGCGAGGTGCGGAACATCTTCTCCCACTTCGCTTCGTCCCAGTTCTTGGAGAATTCCGCGAGCCATTGCGTAGCCGGCATTTTGTCGGGCTGCTGCGCTGAGAGGCTCGTCGTCGAGATCCCCCACGCGAGTACCATCATGAATAGCGCAAATATCGAACGCATGCTTCCTCCTCTGGTGCGGACCCGAACGGGCTTTCAGTTTCACCCAATGTCGAAGCGACCGCAAGGAAATAGGTGGGGCCGGCAATCATTAGCAACACGGTGTAATGGCCACGCGATCCGTGTTTGTCCAAACACAGCAGAGATGCTCGGCGAGCGGTGACCGTAAGGTCACCGGTGTCAAGGATTACAGTCCGCTGTCACGATTAGCTAATCCGGGACTGCAACAGCGACCGGTTCTCCGGAGAGAGTGAATTGATATCCTTCGTATTCACGATCTCCTGCATGATGCGAACGCGGTCGGTAATGACTTGGGGATCGTCCGTCATGTTGGCTGAACCACGCCAAACATCGGGGATAAATACCAGATCGCCGCGGAGCAATAGGAACGCACCAAGCCGCGTGAAGTGCTCGCGGGTCCATTCTTTCTGAGCTTTCTTTCGTGGCCGGAGTTCGACTTGCAACTTCCGTCGCCCTATGAACACCTTGATCCTCGTGCCAGCTCCACCACTTGCAGGTACTACATCTGCTTCGATACTCAGGTCAGCGGAATCGAGGACTTTCGGAGGGTCGAACCTCAACTCGGGGAAGTTAGCCGCGACAGCAAACAGTGGGATTGCTAACCCTTCGCCGATCATACCATCGCGCTTGTCGGAACGGTCGACCCGTTGGCCGGGATCGCAGATGTAAGGCAAGTCAAAGCCGCGACGGCGTTCCCAGTCATCTTTCGCCCGGAAGATCTCAGCGTGATGGCCTGCCACCTGGTTCTCAACCGTTGCAAACCCATGGACAAACTTCATCAACAGAGCTTCTAGCGCGAGCGATTGCTGTTTGGACCCCACCCGTGCCTCGACGCGGCCGATCTCACGAGGCTTGACGCCCGCACGGATCAACTCTGCCAGCAAGCAGAGATGGCCCTCACGCGATGATCCCGGTTGAACCGCGTCGGCGAAGTGGGCAAACATCCGTCGACCGGTCCCTTCCCCGACATAAAAGACGCAGCCAGTTCTGGGATCACGCAGCGTGTAAACATAGTGCCGGCCCCAGCGTTGTTCGATCGCAGCCAAACCGGCACTGCCGAGGTCGGTATCCATATCGAAATCGGGAATGAACTCTTCGTGGCCATACTCGCGGTATCGATCTCCGTGCGAGCCTTCCACCTTATTGGTGAGATTGCAAATGCCATAGACACGCCGAATCAGGTAGGCCTCGACGGCTAACGCGGTCTGCTCATCCATTCGACGGGCGATGATGCGGGCGATGTCACTATGGGAGTAGTCCTTTTGCGTGAGCTCTGCGATCCGCTGCAATCGCTCGGGTACGCGATCGGTTGTGGCGTCCTCGATAACGGAAGACGTGTCGCAGCCAACGATTTGAGACTGCTCCTTATCGCTGACTTTTTCGGCTGCCACGAAGTGGCTTTGCAAGCGGTTATCGAGCCCCTTGCCGATATAGAACGGCGTGCAGTTTCTCGTGGGGTCGATGAGCGCATAGACGTAGTATCGCATGTGAACCGCACTTGGTGGATTCTTGACGTCTCGCGGGAAAAGCCTCCACACTATTCGCGTTACTTCAGGGTATCGAGCAGTTGAATCAGCGATCGGTAGCGGTCTTCGATTTCGTAGAGGTCTTCTTGTTCCGGGATTGCTGTCCGAGCACCGCGCAGGATCATGTCGCCGTGCCGCCGTAATGCCACGCGATCTTCGGGCCGATGCGTGGAGTAGGAGATTGCCGAGAGCGTCTCCAGTAAGCGGATTGTCACCGCGACACAGTTGCGGGCGAATTGCCGAATCTGGTTGAACGCCGCATTGAGAATCCCGGGGAAGGTGTCCGGCGGGGCAATCACGCGCAACTTGTCTTCATCGTCATGGCGATACGCTGAGGGGGTCTCCCGTTGGCCCAACCGGCAGAGCGCGGAGCCCAGGCGATCCACGCAACGGATCGCCGTGAATGGATCGTTCACTGAGGGCGACAACGCCCGCACAGCGATCTCGACTAACTGGTTGATAGCGAATTCCACATCCTGGGACGGTGTGCGTTGGTTGCCCAAAATGAACGCGGAGTTGATCTTCGTCGTGAGTTCGTCATTCACGCGATCGCCCGGCCAGGCGTACACCAGCGGGGTTCCGGCAACCACGTAGTGCCCCGGCCGATACTCGATACGAACCAGAATGTCTTCTTTCGTGGTCAACCGCATGAGGCCATCGGCATCGATGAGCTGAAGATAGCCGTCCTGAAGGGCAAACACCGGACCAGCTTCGCGGGCGAACTCATCCGGCACCGTAGCCGTTTTGTGTGTGTTCGGCTTCTGCGAAAGAGCATGCCCCAACTGATCGGGGAACAGGCGATCGATGGCCGAGTTCAGCTCCACACTTACCGCCGCGACAACTTCATCTGCCTGAATCGAGACCGAGACATGATGGATGAAGTAAATCAGCACACCCATACTCGCAACAGCCATGATGACGGCAATCGAGACGGAGAGATGCGGAACAACCGGCGGATCATCGCCCAGGCGAATCGTCCGGAGCACGAGCAAGCAGTAAAGAAACGTGGCAACGAAGGTGCCCAGGATCACCTGATTCGCCGAATCGCGCATGAAGTTGCGCAGTAACCGCGGGCCGAACTGCGACGAGGCGAGCGACAGTGCCACGAGGGTAATCGAGAAGACGACTCCCGCGATGGTGATCATCGAGCCGGCAATGGCTTCCAGAACGGCGCTGGCTCCTTCCCCGCCACCTGCGTACACCCAACCGTGAGAGCGTAACCACGGATCAGCCAGTGCCGCATCGAGAGCAACGGTACTAAAGGCCAGCGCGACTGCCCCAATCGCCATGACGGACGGCAAGAACCAGAAGCTCGATCGTACCTGATCCCAGTAATGAATGAGTTTGATTTGCACAGGATTCGCCAAGGAAAGCGTGAGCCAGCCCGCAATGTCAGCCCTGGCTCACATTGCGGGCTGATCACAACACAATCGACCGTGATCGAAGACACGTTATTCCGGAATCTCGGCTTCGATCAGTTTCCCCAGCAGTGTGAGCGATGCCCCGACGATCAGCACGACGATTGCTGAATCCCGGGGCGCACAAGCCAATTGGGTGATGAGTTAAACACCGATCGCGCTGGGGTTGCAACGCGGTTGCCGGAGGTGGTGCCCTTGCGGAATCGGTCACACCAGCGGCTGACAGCGTTGGCACACCGTCAAGCGATCTGGACTTCCGCAGGTTGCAGTACGAACTCGTCGGCCCCTTCTGGCGGTGCCGCCAGTTTCAATTCCTTGACACGCCAACCGGGATGATTGATCGCGCCAGTGAAGGGCGGTTCGCCTGTCACGTTGCCGACCACGCGAATGGCCGAAGGATCGAACCCCTTGGGAACGGTTGTGGAATCGCCCTCGTTCCCCGTGAGAACGGGCTCCATCACGGCGTGCCGTTGTAGCGTTGCCTGGGCCTTCTTGTGCACCTCGCGCACCGCCTTGCCAATATCTTCGTTGGAGAACTGTTGCACATCTTCCATCAGGAAATCGACAAGGCGCGCTTCGGCCTGAAGCAATGCCAGCATCCGCAGCGGCGCACCACTTGGCTTGGTCGGTTTGGGCGGAGGAAGCGGCTTCAACTCGGCCCCCGCCAGGATCGCCTGGAGCTTGGCCGCAAACTCGGGATCTTGCTTGGCCTTACCCGCGATGGACAGCCCTTGAAAAGCACCGCCAAGGCTCCCCGCACGGGCGATTGCGATCGTGATCCCCAG
>JBGTAO010000419.1:0-7518 GCA_041749835.1 Gemmata sp.
TTCAGATCGATATCCAGATACGGCAAGATCAGCTTCTCGCGGATCTTGTGCCAAATGATGCGGGTCATCTCGTCGCCGTCCATCTCGACGACGGGGTTTTTGACTTGGATCTTGGCCATGTGGGTGCGACTCCGGTAGCGAAAGAATACCCGCTACCTTATCGCATGGTGACTCGACGGGAAGGGGCCTGCAACTGTTCGCAACGCTTCAGCAGGTGAGCACTATTCAATGACAACGGTGGATTTGGTATCCGTGACTGACGACGTGGAGTTCAACCCGCGTAACAGATGGTTGCTGCGTGAACTGCGGTAGCAAGTGAAATCGACACCATACACCGTGTGCTCGGCGGGGTGGAGGTAAACACCCAGGCGGCCCCACTTGCTTTCGACCAGCACGGGTTGGCCCGCACTGACATAGCGAACGATGCCGGTGTGAACCACGTTGCCGCTCACGCGATACACCACGAGGTCGCCCGGTAGCGGTTCCTGCACCGCCTCGTATCCGTTTTCTTGAACAATGCGATTCACATCGTCGCTGGACACGATGAACTGACCACCCGTGAAGACCCAGCCGTGGCAATTGGAGCTTTCATCGGCCGGGCCGCGCCGGATGACTCGATCATCGTGATTGCCTTGGCTCAGGTAGCGTTTCTCGGATTCCGCCAGTTCGTCTACCTCGGCCGACGAAACAGGCATGCTCACCACAACACGTGTGCCCCGGTCGGTGACCGTCTTCACTCGTTCCGTCGGTGCGGTCGGGCTGCGACCTTGCATCAGATCCAGGTTACCGAAGCTCGATTCGTTGGCTCGCTCATCGGCTCGCTCGAACAGCACCACTGCGCCCACCACCGTACCGACACCCGCCAGGGTCATGAGTCCATAGCGAATCGCCGGAGCATGCGTGGACCGAATGATCGCGGCCAGGCCATGGCTCGCCGTCCGCGAACTGATGATGAGAAACGGAACAAAGCTGAGTGCTAGCAAGCGGGTCGTGGTGACAACCGCACCATCCTGTTCGGTCGCCGCTGAGATGGCGAACGCGAAACCAATAGCGGCCACGGTAGCGAGTGCGCGCAGAACGACCGAGCACCGTGCCAGCAAGAGATTCGCCACACCCACGAGGACCAGGCCCAGACCGGCACACACGGCTGGCAGAAAGTGTTGAAAATGATCGAAGGTCATGACCCAGTTCTCTGCGGTGTCGGTCAGGCTTCGCAGGAAAGCGAGCGGCTAGCGCCGAAAAAGGACCTGCTACACTAATAGCCATCCGTGGGTGAGGAAGTGGTGAGATCGCGCAGGATATCGCCGAAGTAATCTGCCATTCGTTCAAGATGAGTGATCTGTGAGAGCAGAGATTGCCCTCTCATCTTTTGAATCAGCCGTTCCCGATCTCCTTCCCCGGTTTCTTCCTGCGCGAATCCACCTAAACAAAGGCTGGCGTTGCGAGATCACCAACCGAGCGGTAATCTTGAAGTGAGTTCGGCATTGGGGAACAGACTTCCCGAGGTGATCGCATGCGCAACCGCATTCTCCCCGCTCTCGTCCTCGGCTTGGTGATGGCCGCTGTGGCACATTCGCAGGCTCCGATTCCAGGGCAGCCCAAACCCAAGGACCAACTGAAGGGTGATCCGAAAGACGCCGGGAAGGGAATGCCCGAGCCCAAGTCGCTGATGATCGGTGGCAAGGACATGTTTGCCTGGATCAAGGAAGTCACCGATCCCGACCCCACGATTCGGGAGAATGCACTGCGCATCCTTCCGAGTTTCGCACCCGCTGTGCAGAAGCACGCCGCCAAGTTGCTGCTGGCGCGGATGACTGCCGAGAAAGACCCTGGGGTCCGCATCACCGTCTTCAACACTGCGGCCATCATCGGCTTCGAGAACAACAACGACATCGAAGAAGCCGTGCGCATCCTCGCCGTGACCGCAAATACCAGCGCTCCGGGTGGGCTGGGGCGACTCCATGCCGTGCAAACACTCGGCATGATTGGGTCAAAAGCGAAAGGTGCGGTGAACTACCTGGTCGGCCCGCCGCTCGATGACCCGGCCTACGAGACCCGCCGTTCGATTGCGCGAACGCTGGGCCAAATTGCCTTTAGCGAGACCACCGGCCCGAACTTCAAGGCACTGGGCGCACTCTCGGGAACACTGGCCCGCGATTCGAGCGCCTCGGTACGGATGGAAGCGTTGCAATCGTTGGTACTTTTGGGGCCACCGTGGGCCGAGGTGCGCAAGCCCGACGACAAAACGCCGCCGCGCTACGATCAAAAGGGCTCCGACATTATTGCCGATAACATGCGAACCCGCCTGGTGATGAACCCGCGTGCCAAGAGCCAACCGGAGCAGGACAAGCAAGTCGAAATCTGGTGCCGCGTTGTGCTCATGCGCTTCGACCCCAAGGAAATCAACGCATCGAATCTGGAAGCGCTTTCCAAACACATTGTTGCCAATGAACTGGGGCCGCGCTTGCAAGCGCTCCAGGCCATTTCCCTGTTCGGAGAGCGGGCCGCCGATCGCCTGGACGACATCCTCACTGCGCTGGAAGACGAAGAACTGCAAGTCATCGCGACCACACTCAACACCTTGACTTCCATGGGCCCCGCAGCCAAGGCGAGCATCCCAGCACTGGAGAAGCTCGAAAAGCGACTGGAAAAGATGCGCGACGAACGGACCAAAGACGAGCAATTCAAGAAGCTGGTCTCGGAGCTGAAGCCGGAAGATTACCTTAAAGTTGTGGAGAGCTTACCGGAAGAGCAAATGCGCAAGACCGTGATCACCACGATCAAGTTCATCAAGGATCCGAAGTCCGTAATTCCCGAACCCAAGAAGATGTGACCGGGAGCTTGCCCTGCGACCGCTGTCGCCCCGGGGCTCTTCCCTGGGACCGCGGTCGGCCCGACCGCTCTTGTGACTGCCACCGGGATGCTCACGCTTCCCGCTCGCCCAAACATTCGCACGCCGAATTTCCCCTGGGACCGAGGTCGTCCCGACCGCTCTCATCACACAAACTCAAAGCGAAGAACTGGCCGGAGGCCCGCGGTCCCAGGAGAAGTCACACGGTCGCCCCTGGGACCGCGGTCGGCCCGACCGCTCTTGTGACTGCCACCGGGATGCTCACGCATCCCGCTCGCCAAGCAAACCGCGCGTGTTACAGCACCCGGCTAACGATGCACTTCAGATAGCCCGATTCTCGGCAGGTCGCAGCCACCGGGTGATCGACCGCCGGGCCGCGGCGTTCCACGATCTGCAGATCGCGACGCCCTTCCACGGCCACCTGAGCAATCACATCTTCGAGTTCCTGAAGTGTGATCAACCCCGTGCAGCAACACGAGACCAGAATGCCGTTGGGGTTCAGCAGTTTTAGCGCCAGTTGATGAAGCCGGCGGTAACCCTTGAGCGCTTCGGGAACGGCACCCCGGTTGCGGGCGAACTTGGGTGGATCGAGGATCACGACATCGAACTTCCGTTCCGCTGCGACCAGATCGGCCAGATAGCGGAAGACATCGGCACAATCGAAACGGATGTTACTCAGTTGGTTGTTCGCGGCGTTTTGGTGAGCGATGGCAAGTGCCGGTTCCGAAGCATCGACGCCCAGCACCTCGGTCGCGCCAGCCCGGGCCGCGTAGAGCCCGAAGCCACCGCTGTAGCAGAAGGCATCGAGCACACGCTTCCCAGTGCAGAGCCGGGCGACGACGGCACGGTTATTACGCTGGTCGAGGTAGTAGCCGGTCTTCTGTCCTTGTGTCAGGTTGACCAACACGCGAAGCCCATGCTCCTCGATAGCCAGATCGGCCGGTGGCAATTCCCCCCAGAGAACGCCATCCTGAAGATCGACCCCTTCCAACCGACCGATGCCGCGTTCCGTGCGCAGGTAGATCCCGCGAGGCGTGATCAGTTCGCGCAGCACATCGGTGATCATCTCGCGACGCTTCGCCAACCCCAGCGAGGTGAATTGCACCGTGAGCCAGTCGCCATAGCGATCGACCACCATGCCCGACAGAAAGTCGGCCTCGCTGAAGACAACACGATAGCCGCGATCCGGGCCATGCAATTTCAGAATGTCGTGCCGGAGTTGGATGGCTCGCGAGATGCGTTCGTGGAAGAAAGCGCGATCGAGCGGTACCTCGGGCTCCCAACAGTAGAGCCGCACATGAATCTTGCTCTGGCTATTGAAGAGCCCGCGCGCGACGAAGTTTCCCGCCGTGGAGACAAGCTCCACTTCATCGCCATCCGAGGGGCTGCCCTCGACGCGATCAATCGCACCAGCATAGACCCATGGGTGCCGACCGAAGAACGGTTGGGCACGCTTGGCTTTCAAGATCACTTTGGCGGTCATGAGCAACGAATCCGGTGTGCGTAACGCGAAACCTGACGCGAAACCTGGGGAAGAACAAAGACGATCGCGGTGGGTTTGAGACACCACGATCGCACGACGGATTCCGTTGCCGAGCGGCTACAATCCCGCTTGAACGCGACCAATATAGGCCAGCGAGCGTTCGAGATCGTTCGGTTTGGAGCGACTTTCGAGCATGGCACGCACGCGGAGTAGGAGTTCCGTTTTGTTGATAGGTTTGGTAATGAAGTCGTCGGTGCCAGCGTCCACGGCCATTTCGACATCGTTGGCCTGATCGAGCGCGGTCACCATGAGCACGGCGATATCGCGTGTTGTCGGATCGGCTCGCAACCGCCGGCAGACCTCGAAGCCACTGAGCTTGGGCATCATGACATCGAGCAGAATGAGATCCGGCTGCCAGGTGCGTGCGGCTGTAAGCGTGTCGTCGCCATTGAAGACGATTTTGATCTCGTGGCCGCTGCCGTCGAGGTGGGCTTCGAGCAAATCGGCGTTGGGCGCGTTATCGTCGGCGATCAGAATGCGTGGCATACCAGCTCCTCAACGTGTGGGGCACATTATAGCGGAGTGACTGCGGAAGCTCTGCAAAAGCGAAGGTAATCTGGCATCATGCGCGTGATTGTGAACCCCCGGCACGAGTTGCACACACCCCCTGGCGAAGTCGAGAACGGGAGCGTGATTCCGTGCTACGAATGCCCACCGCGGCTGACGGCGATCCGCACGGCTCTGCAAACCGCTGGCGGGCATACCTTCGAGGAAGCACCGCTGGCTGGGGAGCAGGCGCTCGTTACGGTTCACGATCCGGCCTACATCACTTACCTGCGGGAAACGAGCGCCGAACTGCGACGAGCACGCGGAGCAACGCCCCGGGTGCAGTATCCCACGGTCTTCCCATATGGCCCGACCCCGCGTGTCGCCGGCAATCGTGCGCAGCGGGGGCATTACTGCTTCGATACCTACACACCCGTGCTGGGCGGAACCTTCGCCGCGGCACTGGGAGGAGCCTCGGCGGGGCTGCGGGCGGCAGACCTGATTGCGACGGGCACCGAACGGCACATCTACGTTCTCACGCGGCCACCGGGCCATCATGCCGAGCGCGATCGCTGTGGCGGGTATTGCTACCTCAACAACTCGGCACTGACCGCCGAACGATTAACCGCCTTGGGGAAAGTGGCCGTGCTCGATCTGGATGTTCACCACGGGAACGGCACGCAACACATCTTCTATGAACGCGCCGATGTCTTGACCGTCTCCGTGCATGGCGACCCCGCCGGGCTCTACCCGTTCTATTCGGGCTATGCCGATGAAATCGGCGCTGGTCCCGGGCTCGGGTTCAACCGTAACTTCACGCTGGCCCCGGGAGCCGGCCCCAAGGAGTATCGCCCCGTGCTCGGTCTGGCGCTGGAGGTGGTACAGCAGTTTCAGCCCGCGGTGCTGGTTCTGGCGTTTGGGGCCGATACCCACGAGGCCGACCCGATTGGCGGCTTCAAGATTCCCACGGGTTACTATGCCGAGATGGGACGAGCCGTGCGCGAACTGCAATTGCCCACCGTGGTGATGCAAGAAGGCGGTTATAACCTCGATGCGATCGGGCCAAGCGTGGTCGAGTTCCTCCGCGGGCTCGCCTCGTGATTGCTCCGGCAACTACTGGCGCGACAACGCCGTGCTTCATTTGTTGACGTGCAACGGAACATCGTGAAGGGTCACGGGGACTTCGATTGAGCGGGAGTGCGATCCCCAGAAGGTTACCGCGACCGGCGGCCCCTGATTGCGCAGATCGGTGTGTAGTTCCAAAGTCAGCTTCATCACAACGCGCATGCCACTCGGATCAAAGCCGTTGGTGCCGCTCGTCAGTCCGAGGATGTAGGGCTTGTTCTTGGCGTCGGTAATCCGAATGCCGTAAACGCTCTGATTATTGGGGCCGCCACCGCGCGTATCTGGTAGTTCGTCGGCGGTGCCCGCCGGGCGGACCGATCGGAGATCGTAGCTCAGTTCCACAATGGCATTCGGCTTCCCACCCGGACCAGGAATAACACGCACCGCAAGTTCGACATCCCCAGTGCCCTGACCGTTTGTGACCGCGTTCTCTTTGAGATCGACGGCCCGACACAGAGGCTCCATTCCCGAGCGGACCGTCCCGAACAGAGACAACTGCAGTTCCTTCAACGTTGTGGGTGAGTGCTCGGTGGCCTTGAAGCGGAGCAGCGTTTGCCGCGGGTTGGGTGTAAAGCCCGTGAGCCCGCCTGCGGGGATGTTCCCATCACGGATAAACGAGGCAGTACCGTCGGCGTTACGCACTATCGCCAAGCCTTGGGGCTTGAAGTCGACCGCTGGAGCGCTCGGTATGGGAAGTGGATCGGCGGTGATCGTTCCTCCGTCGGTGTCGATCGCTCGTTTCACCTTGTTGGCAACCATCGTTTCCCACTGAAGGCGGGGCTCGGGCCAGACCTGCATCAGCGTGAACGGTTGGCGCGACACCTCGGCTCCCGCCGGCGATTGCGGCAACGGAATTGCCTCGACCAATACCGCCCCCGAGACTGTCGCCGGTCGCACCTGTTTACCACTCGGCTCAAGAACCACGCTGTTGTTGGGGTTCCTGGCCCGCCGGTACTTTCCAATGGTGGCTGGCTCGCGGAGTGCGTTTCGTTGAATTGCGGTGGATGGCAGCGAGCCAGGAGCATAGAACCCCGCAACACCGGCGACTTGAAGTTCCGCCGCGTTGCAGATCTGCAGAATCGCGTCCCAGAACGGCACCTTGCCCGCCGTGGTAACGCTCACCGTCATGGTTGCGAGTTCTCCCGGCTTCAAGCCACCGAGCACCACCTCGTAGCCGCTTTGCTTCGAGAGTTCGGCAAGGAGTTCATCGAGCGGTTGATCCTTCGCGTTGAGTTGCACCCGTGTCGGAGCCAGCGCCAACTCGTTGCTGACTCGGCGTTCGGCCATGCGGAAGAGGGCCTGGGCTCGCCGCGCGGTCTCGGGGTTCCCGGACCGACAGCCCACCCGGAGTTGCTCGATGGCCAGTGGCCCGAGTGCGTCCAACTCCTTCCCGGCGGCTTCCCTCACGGCAAAGTCGTCGCTGCCGAGTTTCTCCACGAGTGCCGTGATTTCCGCAACGGTTCGTGCGGGTGGTTGAGCAGCAGCCGTGATTGCCAGGCTCAGAAGTGTGCCG
>JBGTAO010000420.1:0-6066 GCA_041749835.1 Gemmata sp.
GCATGGCACGATGTTCGTCGAGCTTGAACCCACACGAGTTGCAGAATCGAGCCCGAAGGTGGTTCTTGCAGCCACACTTGTGACACCGATCCGTGAGCTTGCGGCTCGGCATTGCCACGAACACACCTTTCGTCCCCTCGATGATTTTCAAATCCCGAACGACGAAGGCATTGTCGAAGGTGACCGAGCAAAACGCGAGCAACCGCTCACTGTTTGCTTCGCATAACTTGATGCGGACTTCCGTGATGACCACCGCTGTTCTCCTTACAGTGCGGGATCAGGGGGCGAAACTGCGGACCACGAAGGTACGAGATTCGGGTTCGTCGGTCGGTCGGGTGTCGCGAAACCTTGCGGCAACCCAGGTTGCTTCGTCGCGTGATCGGCAGAGCGCGAACACCGCCGATCCGCTGCCAGACATCAGAGCCCCGCATCCGCCCAGGTTTTCCAGGCGAAGGCGGATTTGTCGCACCAATGGCGACAATTCGAACGCCGGCTCTTCCAACCGGTTGAACAGAGCCCGGCCCAACGCCTCGGGCTGGCCGGCTCGCACAGCTTCTCGAAGCGTTGCACCACAGCGTGGCGCGACCGGCACCGAGAGCTTGCCGTAAACATCGGCCGTTGCCAGCCCCACCGGTGGACAGACCAGAACGAAATCGAGCGGGCGACCGACCGTTTCCCGCGTCACAACCTCGCCGCGACTGGTACACCAGGCTGCCGGGGGTGCGAGGAAGAACGCCACGTCCGACCCGGTGAACGCCGCAATACCGGCCAACTCGTTCCGTGTCAGCCCCAATTTCCAGATTTCATTCAAGGCCAGCAGCGTGAGTGCCGCATCGCTCGATCCGCCGCCGAGCCCGGCCTGCAGGGGAATGCGTTTGGTGAGGCGAATCGCCGCACCGAGATCGGGCCGCTGGACATGCTCCCGGAGTCGGTGGGCGGCTTGAACCACCAGGTTATCCGGTCCCGCCGATAGAGCCGTGGGCTCGCACACCAACGAGAGTTGCGACTCGGCGGTCGCCCGGACTTCCAACGTGTCGAACAGATCCACCGCGATCATCAACGATTCGAGATCGTGGAAACCATCCGCTCGTTTGCGAAGGATTTCGAGAAAGAGATTGAGCTTGGCCGGCGCAGAAACAACGAGGCTGCCACCGGCAGTGGGGAACGCCGGGTAGACCGCGAGCGGGTCCGGGGCGCCAGGCAGACTCATGGTGTCTATCGGGGGTGGCTCGCCGAAGTGAGCGTCCCGTCCGTGGGGGCGATGTCGGTTCCAATCCGAATCGAAGCAGTCTCTGAACTGGAGGCAAAGCCTAAACGATGATTCCAGCACCGTCAAGTCGGCTTGAAGGAAAACGGCAATCTCGGGTGGCCGCACGCGATTTATCGCAACCGCGCGCACGGTGCGCCATCTCGTTCTAAGCTGTGGAGACTGCACTGCCCGAATGTTTACGCAGGAAGTTTCGCATGCTGCCGCAGCGCCCCGCCGGCTCGTCCGCGGCACCCGCCGCCCGGCTTTCGAGCTCGGTTCAAACCGTACCACTTTACGAGATCCTCAAGGTTCGCGTCGTGGCGAAACTCGAGGATCGGCTCGATCCCAGTTCATCCAAACGGATGCCCGCCTCGCTGCTCCGGCAAAGTATTCGAACCTTTGCTGAGCAAATCGTGGAGACGGACGCCAAGGCGCTTTCCAAGCCCGAGCGTGAACGGCTCATGGAAGAAGCGCTCGCCGAGTTACTGGGCTATGGTCCGCTCGAAGAGCTGTTCAAGGATGCCACGGTTCGGGAAGTTCTCGTGGTGGGGCCGCAGGTGGTCATTGTCCGCCGCGAGATGGGCAACTGGTTACCCACCAGCGTCAAGTTCCGGGACGACGAGCACCTGATAACCGCGCTGGATCGGTTGGCGACGCACGCCGACCCGGTGGGCGGAGTGACCACGAGCGTGAATCTCTTCGATCTCAAATTACCCAATGGGTTCCGCGCAGTCGGCGTGATCCCACCACCGGCGTTGGGAACATCGCCTTCGGTGGCGTTCATCCGAATCGATACCGCCACATTGGCCCAATCGCCACTGCTTGCGGAGACATCGCAGCCCTCGGGACGCTACCCGATTCCTTCGCCCACCGGCTCGGGTTCTGCCGCAAACATGCGACCGGTTCCGGGCTCCATCACGGCATCACCGCGGCCGGGGAGCGGCACGGTTGGCGCACCCACACCCCGGACGGGAGTCACGGATACCTCGCCACCGGGCGACCACCTCACGCGACACCGCAATCGCATCATCGAGCGGTTGATCTCAAAGCTCGCTCATCTGGGCGTGTACGATTTGAAGCAGATCGAGATTACCGAACTGCGGAGGGCCGTGCTGGCGTACATCCGCGAGTATTGCGACCACGAGAAGATCTTGCTGAGCGATGCGGAACAGGGGCGATTGATGCTCGAAATCCTGGCTGCGATGAATCGCTAACCGTCGAAATGACGGGCCCGCGGCAAGCGGCGGGCTAACTGTTATCGGGCTCGCGGCAAGCCGGGGCCTGGATGCTTCTACTTCACGGGTTTCCGGGGCTTGGCCACGTGCGTGGCAGCACCGTATGCCAGTTCCGCACTCTCCATCACGGTTTCACTCAGGGTCGGGTGGGGGTGGATCGATTCCATCACGTCGCGGTCCACCGCTCCCATCTCAATGGCCAGCACGCTCTCGGCGATCATCTCGCCAGCTCCGGCTCCCACGATACCGACACCCAGGATCCGTTTACTTTCCGGGTCGACGAGCATCTTCGTCAGCCCTTCGGTTCGCGCAATGCTCACCGCGCGTCCGCTTGCGGCCCAGGGGAACTTGAGCACCTCGTGGGGCATGTTCTGCGTTTCGGCCTCTTTCTGCGTCAGCCCGGCCCAGGTGATTTCCGGATCGGTGAAGATGACCGCGGGAATGGCACGCGGGCTCCACTCGGCCGGCTCGCCGAGCAGCACATCCACAGCCACCCGAGCCTCGGCGGTCGCCTTGTGCGCCAGGCCCGGTTCACCCGCAATATCGCCAATGGCCTGAATGTGTGGCACGTTCGTCTTCCGCTGAGCATCGACCACGATGAAGCCGCGTTCGTCCTGCTTGATGCCGGCCTTCTCCAGCCCCAGGTTGGCGAAGTTTGGTCGCCGCCCCACGGAGACCAGCACGCGGTCGAATGTGATCGAACCGGGCACATCCTTACCTTCCAGCGTCACCAGGATGCCATCGGGTTTGGCTTCCAGCGAGGCGACCTTGGTGCTGGTGTAAATCGCTTCGAACTCGTTGCGGAGCTTGCGTTCGAGGGGCGTCACCAGGTCGCGGTCCGCCATGGCCAGAATGCTATCCAGCGACTCGACAACGGTCACCTTGCTTCCAAACGCGGCATAGACGCTACCGATCTCAAGACCGATGTAACCGCCGCCGATCACCAGCAGCGTCTTGGGAACGTCGGGCAGCAAGAGTGCCGCGGTGCTGTCCATGATGCGGGGGTCGTTTAGTTGCCACGGCTTTGGCACAACCGGCACGGAACCCGTGGCGATGATGCAATTCTGGAACTTGATCGTCGTGGGGGTGTCGCCGCTGATCTGAACCGTGTTCGCGTCGGTGAACGTGGCATGCCCCTTGACGACCTCGACGCCACGCCCCTTGGTAAGCTGCGCGATCCCACCAGTCAGCTTGCCGATAACCTTTTGTTGCAAGAAGTTGCGGAGCTTCTCGAGATCCAGCTTCGGCTCGCCAAAGCTCACGCCGAGTTCGGCCATGTCACGGGCTTCGTGAATAATCTTGGCGGCATGCAAGAGCGCTTTACTGGGGATACAGCCACGATTCAGGCACACGCCACCCAGCTTGGTGTCTTCGTCCACCAGGGTCACCTTCATCCCGTGGTCGGCTGCGTGCAGGGCCGCGGGGTAACCGCCCGGGCCGCCCCCGATCACGAGCAATTGCGTTTCGCGAATGTCGGACATGGTTGCTCTCCGTGAATGCAAACAGCCGGCTCCCGCCGGCCGCTCGCCTTATTGCAATTGTAGGCACTGGTACAAAAAAGTGCCCGGGGTTTATCCCCCGGGCACAGTGCTCGCACGGGAACACCCCGGGCGCAGTGGATTACTTCCGCTTGCCCGTGATTTCGTCGGCCAGTTCGTTGGCGTCGTACACCTTCCGCAAGGCTTCGATAATGCCACGGCTATCGACCGACACCGCCCGGGCAATCTGCTGATCGTAGATGAAGTCGAGCACCAGCGACTGGATGTTTCCGTCGAAGATCAAACCGACCACCTCGGCGTTGCGGTTGATCACCGGGCTTCCCGAGTTGCCACCGATAATATCGGCGGTGCTCACGAAGTTCAGCGGTGTGTTGAGATCGAGTTTGCTCTTCCGCTCAACCCAACGCTGTGGCAGTTCGAACGGTCCCTTGTTGCCCTGCTCGGCGCTGCGCTTGAAGAGCCCTTCGAAGGTGGTAAAGGGCGGAATCGGTTGACCGTCTTCGGTGTATCCGATCACGGTGCCGAACGCGAGCCGCAGGGTGAACGTCGCATCGGGGTAAACCTTGTCTCCATCCATGGCGAACTTGGCCTTGGCCAGTGCCGCGTGGGCCTGCCGCTTCGGTTCATCGATTTCGGTATCGATGCGTTTGCGCACGGCCCGGGAGGCGGCATCGACGATCCGTACGACTTCGATCATGGGATCGTTGAGCACAGCCGCATCGACCGCTTTGCCGTCCTTGGCCGCAGCTTCGATTGCGGTGAAGATCTTCTCACGCACCTTGGGATCGCGGACCTTGCTACCGCTGATGAGTTCAAAGGCGCGTTCGCGTGGCGATTTGCTCGCGAGCACCTTCTTCACCAGGTCCGATTCCGGCCCGAGCGTGATGGCCAGGAACTGCAAACCGTCGGCCAGCTTGAGGGTTTCGAGATCTTCGTAGATCGGCTCATCGGAGAAGAGGCTCGTCTTGAGGATCGGCAAGCGGGCATCGGCGAACTCCCGCAACCGTTCGCCGCTCGGCTTGGGAAGTTCATCGGATGCCCGGAGCAGTGTGCGGGCAATGCTAAAGGTGGCCGCGTTGAACCCGCCGGCCGCTTCTAACGCGGTGTATTCCTTGATCACCTCGGCTCGCACCTTCTCGGCCTTGGCAATCAGATCGTAAGCCGTTTGGGAATCGGCCAACCAGGGCTCGCTTTTGGGTGCGGCGGAAGCGGCTTTGCCCGAAATGAATTCCCGGAGCCGTTTTTCGTCCGCTTCTTTGCGGCCCATCAGGTTTGGGTCCATGAGCCCGGCGAGCCCACCGATGCGCGCCTTGCGGCTATTCTGAATGCTGAACAGTTCGTCTTCGGCCCGTTCCATGTTCCGTTCGCTGCGGCCACCCCAGGCATTCAGAAGCACTTCCAGGCGATTCAGGCGATTGAGCAGATACGGGTAGCCGCTGTCGCGCAGGTACTTCAGTTCGTTCATGGTGTTGGCGCGATTCGTTCGTCCCGGGTGCCCCGCGACAAAGATCAGCTCGCCTTCTTTGCTGCCGCTCGGGCTCCAGCTCAGATAGTGTTCGCACTTGAGCGGCGCATTGTTCTCGTACACCCGCATGAACGCCACATCGAGGTCGTACCGTGGGTACTCGAAATTGTCCGGGTCGCCACCGAAGAAGGCGATTTGCTTTTCCGGAGCGAAGACCAACCGGATGTCGGTGTACCGCTTGAAGGTGTACAGGTGGTACTGGCCACCGGCGTACAGCGTGACGATATCGGCACGAATCTTCTTCTCATCGTCGGCCGATGCGTTTTCGAGTTCGGCGATCTTGGCGGTGCGGAGCTTGAAGGCCTCGCCAGCAGGGGTTCCGGGCGGCACGGCCTTTTCGACTTCCGCCGTCACGTCGCGGATGCCCAGAAGCACGTTCAGTTCCAAACCTTTGCACTTGATCTCCTGATCGCGAGTCTTGGCGTGGAAGCCATCGCGCAGGTAGTTGTTCTTTTCCGTCGTGAGCTTGGCCAGATCGTCCGCGGCGACGTGATGGTTGGTCATCACCAGGCCATCCGGGGAAACGAAGCTGCCCGAGCCGCCGGAGTTGAAACGCAC
>JBGTAO010000421.1:0-4731 GCA_041749835.1 Gemmata sp.
TTAAGGAAGCCAGCACGCCCGTATTGGTGGCTCTGGTCTTCTTCGTACTCACCACACTCGCATTTGGCGTGATGTGGTACATGCAACTTTCGGATATCCAGGCCAAGGATGAGGTGGTCAAGCAAGCAACAGCCAAAACCACCTCCGCGGCGGGGGAAGCTGCCGATGCGCAGTTGAAAGCCCGAGTCTATCGCCTTTATCTGGGCATTGAAGAAGAGAAAGACCGCGAGTTGGTGGCCAGCGAAACCAAGGGCAAAGACAAGATCGCCGCTGAGGTCAAGAAGATTCAGGAAGCTGTCACGAAACTGGCCGGCTACGACGATCCCACCAAGCTCCCGGCCGAGTTGAACATCTGGGGGCTGGACGACAAAGGCCTGGCACTCGAACCGCCCAGCAAAGGTGTCGTGCCGGTGATCGGCGATGCTGTCGCCAAACGAAATGCTGCACTCGCACAAGCCTCCAAGGATCGCGATTCGTACGCCACAGCAGTGAAGACGATCGAGAGCGCTGTCGCAATCCTGGAGAAAGCCAAGACCGATTTTGCCCAGGTCGCGTCGGCTTTGCCCAAGAAGTTTGACGATGATCTCAAAAAGGAGATCGAAAAGTTTGAAGCACGTAAGCAACAGTTCGTCGATACCGAAACGCGCTCCCAGAAGGAACTGGAGACAATCAGCGACGAAAAGGCCAAGGTGGAGCGCGATCGGCTCAAGCTCAAAGATCAGGTATCCGTTCTCCAATCGGATGTGGCCACGCAAGCACGGAGGCTCCAGGCTCAGCTTGGTGGCGATAGCTCGCAATACGATGAGCCACAGGGGAAAATCCTCCGGCGTTTGCCCGATGGCATCATCGAAATTGACCTGGGATCCGCTGCTCGTGTTCGCCCCGGTCTGACATTCACCGTCTTGCCGTACGACTACCCGGAAAAGGGTCGGCAATCGCGGATTCGCCGCTTCGACGAGGTCAACGACCGCGGGCAAATCAAATCAGTTGATCGCTTCGTCGAAAAGGCCACGATTCAGGTACTCGAAGTCGTCAGTCCGAATCTGTCGCGTGCCCGCATCACCCAGGAGTACGACGCCATTCGTGATGGCGCGATGGCCGGCGACCTCCTCTATAACGCCGTCTGGCGGAAGGGGAGTGCCGACCGTATTGCCCTGATCGGGATCTTCGACATCAATGGCGATGGCAACGACGACATCGAGATGGTTGTCCGCGATCTCACCCGCATGGGTATCCCCGTCGATGCTTACTTCGACATGAAGAAGCGTGAATGGGTGGGGCAACTGACCGAGCAAACCCGCTACCTGATCGAGGGCAACAAGCCCGTGGTCACGGAAGGTGATCCCAACCGTGAGGACAAGACGAAGCTTCTCGGCTCCATCGCGGATGCTGCTGTTGCTGCCCGTAACAAGGGTCTGCAGGTCAAGAACTACCGCGATCTCTTCCCGCTGATGGGTTATCGCGTCAAGACTAACATTGGCCCGGACAAGATTAACCAGGCGACCGCCCCGTATTTGAATCGGGTGCCGGTGGCTCAACCGCCGATTGATCCGAACTGATTCGAATCTGGTGGCACTCAATGAACGTCGCCCTGACGGTGCTCCCGCCAGGGCGTCGCTCATTTCGCTTATGACTGTGACTATAGCGCAGCGCGGGCCGACTTCGCCTCACATGCCTGCCATCGCGAGCGCTGCGGTGTAACCGGGCGCTGGCTCCCAGGTTTCCAGGCACCACGGTGTAGCTTCTAACCGAGCATCTCGGGTATCGAGCACCGCCGGCGGGCGAGTTGGATCAAGTTCGACATCGAAACAATCGAGATGGGCGACTCCCATTCCAACAGCTTTCAGCACCGCTTCTTTACAAGTCCAGCCTCGGAAGAAACCGCTGGGCCTTAAGGCTAGCGGCAAGGATTCGTACACCTCTTGCTCCAACGACGAGAAGAACCGCTTGACGAGACCGCTCGGATCAGACACGACGCGTACTCGCTCCACATCAATTCCCACGGGTTGCCTTGCGAGCGCGATTAAGCCCAGATCTTGCGTATGCGTGACGTTAAAGTGAAGTCCCAGGCTCGATTCCGCCAAGACGGGTTTACCGCTCCCAACATATCCAATAGGAACCTGCTGGGGTTTCACAGCGAGGCATTCACCCAGTAGACGGCGCAGCAGTCCCCGGGTTACCACGAACTCCTCGCGGGCACGAACTGCCCGAAACCGTTCGGCTCGGATCTGTTCATCAGGTGTGAGAAGCGCGAAAAGCCTCAGGGAACAGAGTGTGCCATCAAAGGGCACAGACCAGACCCCAACCTCGTCAAGTTGGGGCAATGCCGCATCATGAGTGCAATTCGGACACAGTACCACCTTCATGCTGCCAGGATAGCAAATCATGAGTCTGGAATGTGCTGAACCTGTGTAACTTGGCGACTTCAACCGGCGCGATCGGGGTTGTGTCGTAGGCAAGTGTTGGCTATGCCACAGCGCATGAATACGTTCCTCTGCCTTCTGGGGCTGACCACGGCGAATCCTGCGTCGCCACCTCTGGTTTGCCAGACACCCGTGGCAGCGAAAGGTGATGTCAAGGGCGGCCCGCCGCTGAGCCACACGTTCGTTCTCACTCATGCCGGCACTGCGGGTACGCTCCACATTACTCGGGTGGAAGCCGGTTGCGGTTGCCTGCGCCAGGTACTTTCCAGTGGTGTCTTGCAACCGGGCGAAGTTGCCAAGCTCACTCTGGAAGTGAATACCTTGACGCAGCCTGATGGGCAAAATCGTTGGCAGATTGTTGTGGGCTACAAGTTCGATCAACCGGGCGCGGCACCTCTGCTCGGCGAAATCCTGTTGCAGATCACCGCAACCGTGTCGCGGGAACTCTCGGTCCAACCAGCGCAAGTAGGCTTCTCGACAGCAGGCGCTGCGAGCCAAGTGTTGATAATCGGCGACACCCGCAGCAAGCCCTTGAACGTGGTGAAAGCCGCAACTTCGACCAACTTTCTGAGCGTGCAAATCGCGCCGCGCGCAGCTGGCGGCATGGGGAAACCTTCCACGCAATCCATCACCGTTCAACTCGCCGGTGATGCTCCAGCTGGTCACAAAGATGAAGCGGTCGTTCTTTTCACCGATGATCCCGATTATCCCGAACTGCGGATTCCCGTCCGTGTGAATAAGCGGTTGGCCGGGCAACTGAATGTGTCGCCGGACGCGGTCGCTCTCCGGATGGGGAGCGATCACCAAGCGATCTCAACTCTGGTTCAACTCCGCAGTCCCGAAAGCAAGACAGTTACTATGGCTTCCGTAACGAGTGACCACCCGGGCGTGACCGTGAAGTGGTCGCAGGGTTCCAGCGCGGTCGCCGTCGTCAGGATCACCGTGACCGAGGCAGCTGCCACGCAAAGCGGCTCGTGCTCGGTTCGTGTCAAGCTCACGGAACCAGTAGGGCAGGAAGTCGCAATTCCAGTCTCGTGGACAGTGGGAAAACAAGACAAATGATCCTACCGACGGATGAGTAGAATGGAAAGCATGGGCCTGAAGTCGTACGACTTATGAATCGGAACTTCTGAAACTCGGTTGTGAAACGCTTCAACGATAACCAGATGGGGCTGCTGTGAACGAAGACCGGCAATCGTCCGGAGACCAGCGATTATCGCGGGCAGCAGCCCAGCGACTGAGCTTGTATTTACGGTGCTTGGCTGCCTGGCCCGATTCAAGTGGGAAGGTATCGAGTGGCCGGATTGCAGCAGCAGTCGGAGTGAGCGATGCCCAGGTTCGGCGCGACTTGGCGGCGCTCGGCCATCTGGGCCAACGAGGTATTGGCTACGACCCGCGTGATCTCGCGGCCGCGATTCGTGCGGCACTGGGTATCAACCGACCCTGGCGAGCCGTGTTAGTGGGTGTTGGGAATCTCGCCCGGGCGTTGCTTCGGTATCAAGGGTTCCGGGCACAAGGCTTCGACATTGTTGGCGTGTTTGATACTGACTCTGCGAAGCTGGGTCAGCTCGTTGAAGGGCTGGAAGTCGAGTCAGCTAGCCGAATCGAGTCGCGGATCGAGGCGCTGGGTGCCGAGTTGGCAGTACTGACCGTTCCCGGTGAATACGCTCAGTCGGTCGCGGATGTCTTGGTCGGCGCGGGTGTTCGCGGCATTCTGAATTTTGCACCAGTGGTGTTACGGCTCCCGACAACGGTGCGCCTGGTCACGGTCGATCTGTCGATACAACTGGAGCAATTGGCGTTCCTGATCCAGCACGGGGACGGCGCAGCCCGGGTCAGCAACGACCTCGAATAGCCTGAGCAGGGGTTGAGCCCGACAGACCACTTTGCTATATCACTGAGAGATTCTGAATCTGAAGAATTGGCTGCTTGAAGAGCGTAAGCGAGATCAGCCAGCCACTACTACCCGGTAGTGTAACGGTAGCACAAGAGATTTTGGCTCTCTTCGTCAAGGTTCGAATCCTTGCCGGGTAACTCGATACCATCTGATGCGGGCCGGTGCTGAGAAGCGCCGGCTCCTTTCATTTCAGGGGTTTGCGTCAACCCCTCTGACGTTCCGCCAACAATGCCGAAAGTGTACATCGGTGCAACCGAATGCGGCCCGATGTCCCCCGGCACTGCATCCGGCACCGCGCTTTTCTTGACAATTGGCCCCTCGGTGCCAGTAATGCGAAGGGGGATGGCGACTGTCTCGGGGTCATTGCTCGGCACGAGGTTCGGGAGCTTATCAACGGCCCCGGCCAGGTCG
>JBGTAO010000422.1:0-6284 GCA_041749835.1 Gemmata sp.
CTGGTTCAGGCCTTGGCCGGCCCGGGTAGTAATCTTGGTCCCGCATCGGGGTCGCCGCTGGCTCGCGTGTTGTTTGGTTCCAATCGCGGGATCTTCTCCCGGAACACCAGCAGTTCGGTTCGAGCGGGTCTCTCGGCGACAGAAGCGGCCGAGGCTGCGCCCGGTTATCGCCCGGGCGGCAACACGGGTTCCCGCGACGGGATTCCCCGCCCTGGCAGCGATGGCACCGTTGGGGCCCCGGTCGCCACGTCACGGGCGAGTTCCTCCCCAACAGCACCGCTGTTTGCGCCATCGAGTGGGTCAGCAAACTCCCAGGCAGCACAAGGATTCACGGGTGGGTCACCATCACGCCGGCGGGCACTGTTTACCGGACTTGGCCTCGCTTTGCTCGTGCTATTCGCTTCGGGTGTCGCAGTCGCTTACTACATCGGTCGCGGTACACCGGCCACGCTCAACCCGAAACCACGCGCCACCTCAGATGGTGCCATGGCACCCGGGAATCGGGACAAGATCCTGACTCCCGAACTGGCTCTTGGCAAAGTGGATACCGTTCAAACCGTCGAATTCACTGTGGCGTCGGTGACGGGTCAACCCGATTTGCATTTGAATTCACAGAAGAACCCGAACGACTCGAAGAATGTGACTGTACTGTTGTCGGCCAAATGTCTGGAATCATGGCCGGATGGTCCTCCGACGTGGGACGAATGGAAGAAGCTGTACCTAGGAAAAGTGATTCGGATTCGTGGGAAAATCCGGCAGGACCCCTCGCAACGATCACTACTCATTGCGGTGGAGACACCGAGCCAGCTACTGATCGTGTCCGACCAATAGTTTGGGAGCAAGTCGTTACACGGCCAAACACTCGGTGGTTTGTGTCGGCGAGGGAAAATCTCTCCACGACACCAGCCAGTGTAGCCTATACTTACGCGGTTTCTTAGCCCCTACTTACTGATGCTCCGTTTCGGGTCCCGGCCCCGCGTCGGAGAGGTTTGCCGATGCCACCGCCAGTTACATCTCATGAGTTCCTTGATCTGATCCAACGGAGCGGAGTCGTCGATGAATCCAAGTTGAAAGGCTACATCAAACCACTTCAAGAATCTGATTCCATTCCGGTAGACCCTGCGAAATTTGCCGGGCAATTGATCCGCGATGGCATCCTCACGTATTTCCAGGCCGAGCAGCTTTTGCAGGGAAAGTACAAGCGCTTTAGCCTCGGTAAGTACCGGGTGCTCGAAAAACTGGGCACCGGAGGAATGGCGAGCGTGTTCCTCTGTGAACACAAACTGATGCGACGCCGGGTCGCCATCAAGGTGCTGCCGATCGCCAAGGCCGATGATCCGTCCAGTCTGGAACGCTTCTACCGTGAAGCTCGCGCGGTGGCGGCGGTCGATCACCCGAATATCGTTCGTGCCTACGACATCGATCAGGATGAGAACTTGCATTTCCTGGTCATGGAATATGTCGATGGGACCAACCTTCAGGATCTGGTCAAGAAGTTTGGGCAACTCGATGTCCTGAGATCATGCCACTACATCTACAGCGCGGCCATCGGCCTGCAACATGCGCACGAGATGGGTCTGGTGCACCGCGATATCAAGCCGGGAAACATTCTGCTCGATCGAAGTGGAGTCATCAAGATACTCGACATGGGCTTGGCACGCTTCTTCTACGACGAAGATGATGTCCTCACGAAAAAATATGACGAGAACGTGCTCGGTACTGCGGACTACCTCGCACCGGAACAGGCAATCGATAGCCACGCTGTTGATATCCGCGCCGATATCTATTCCCTGGGTGCGACCTTTTATTGCCTGTTGACCGGGAGTGCCCCATTCCCGGAAGGCTCAGTTGCTCAAAAGCTGATCTGGCACCAGAACCGCACACCGCGACCGATCAAATCCCTTCGTCCCGATGCCCCCGATGCCCTGGTGGCGATCGTGGACAAGATGATGTCCAAAGATGCGAACGCTCGCTTTCAAACTCCTGCCGATGTGATTAGCATTCTTGCGAGTTGGGTCACCACACCCATTGCGCCACCATCGGAACGCGAGATGCCGCAACTCTCGCTTGCCGCCGGTGCGACCAACACACGCGGCCCGGCAACCGTGATTGGTGCCGGAAGTACGCCATCGGGTCGTTCCGCTGGAGTGACCGAATCGGCACCGACAGTCGTAGCGAAAAACACGGCTGCTCCACCGCCCAAGAAATCGTTATTGAACTCCCCGGGTGGAGCAGGCACGCATCCTGCCGTTTCTGGACAAGAGGTTTGGGAAACTCTGGAGTCCGACACTGATACAGTCGCCCGTGGCGATACCGACCGATCCCGGCAACAAAAGGATCTGCCACAGAAGCCGGCACCGGCCGTTCGCCTGCAACTTGGTAAGCGCACCATACTGGCAAGCGGGTTGTTCGCTCTGCTTTGTCTGGCCACCGGGATCTATTTCCTCTTTATCTGGAAACCCTCCAAACCGACTCCGCCTCCACAACCGGTGAGCAAACAAATCACCGTATCGAAAATAGGCGGCGACAATGTGGTGCCCACGCTCCGTGAAGCACTCTCACGGGCCAACCCCGGTGACACGATTGTGATCGAGGCTCCCCGGCTCGTGGAGACGAACTTACGGCTTGATCCTCAGCGGCATAAAGACCTGACAATTGAAGGGAACACTCCCGATGGCCGGGCACCCATCATTGAGGCGGCCGGAGTCTTCCCCTTCATGCTGGATGCAACCAGTGTCGAGGGTGTCCGAATCCGGAATATCGAGTTTGATGGCGCAAACAAAGCTGATGTGGGGCTGTTGGTCAGCGGGTTTTGCCCCGGGCTCACTCTGGATCATGCTACTATTTCCAACTGCAAGTCCGCAGGTATTCGCATCTACAACGCAGCAGGTGATGCCGGACATGCGATCGTGATCGACCGTGTGCGAGTTCGGCTGACGCCCACCGGCGTCGGCATTCTCCTTGCTGCCTCTGCGTCTCTCGATAACAAACGAGTTCTTGTTCGGAATTGCCGGATCGAAGGCCCGGGGCATGCCGGTATCCACGTGGATGGCTCGGGAACCGATCTGGAGTTTACCAACAACCGACTCTTCAACCTGCAGAATGGCTTCTCCTTCCCGCGGCTCGGTGAGAGCAAAACCTTGAAGGCTCGACTGACGAATAACACCCTCTACCAAACAACCGTGGGCTTGCTGTTCCCATTTATCCCAGCCGAGCAGCGTGGCACGTACTCGGTGACCGTGGACCAAAACTACTTTGCCAAGTCGAGCCTCATTGTGAGTTCGGAAGGTGGACCGATTCCCGGTGTCACGGGGCTGAACAATGCTCACGATCCCGAAAGCGGTCTGGGGAACTTCCCGTTTCCACTCACCAAACTGGACACACCGATTCTTCCCGTGCCCGACCCGAATAAGGACACCAGTTTCTTGCGGTTCCCCAGTGGGCCACCCGAGGTTGTCGTTGGTAAGCGTGTGGGCGCATCGTAAACCGGTGATCGCGACCGAGGGCATCACGGCTTCCACACACCCGCGATGGTGACGGCGAACCCGAGCATACTCTTGACTTCACCTGCAATCACGGGCCGCTTCAGGGTTGCTACCAGAATGTCGTTGCCTTTGTCGATCACTTTCACCGCGTTATCCTTGGCGGTGTTGGGCCAGAGCAGGAGCACGGCAGGGTGACGCCCTTCGTTCACTTTGCTACTCAACTCGATCAGGCTTTTCAGTTCGATGGGCTCTGCATCCTTCTCCTCTGCGAGCGGGCAAATCAGACAAAACTCGGGATGGGGGCTTGTCCCCGTGTGGTCGCCGATGTCCGGCTGAACTGCGAACCGGAGCGTATAAACCCCTGCGGGTAATTCCTGTTTGCGATAGTCGGTGAACGCTTGGGGGAACTCCAGTACGCCCACGAGCGTTCCTTCCGGTATCTCGCGGTAGGTCAGCCCATTCTTGACTTGCTCGTCCGTGGCTTTCATCGGAAGTACGCTTCGGAACCAAATCCGCATGATCACGTTCTCTCCGTGCCTGACCACGAAGGCTTGTTCATCGAGCAGTTTGCGAATCGGCAAAGCCACTTTTTCGGGAAGTGCGGTCTTTTCGACCTGAGCCGTGAACTTCGTATCGGCCTGAGTACTGATAAACAGAAGTGCGAGGACAGCGGACATCATGCGTGATTCCTTGTGTGGTGTGCGTGCTAACCCACCGTTTTCTCACCATAGCGTTGAATGAGTTGCTGCCAAACTTTCCCCCGCAAGCGGTTGCCATCGAGCAAGTCCAACCGCTGGAGGCTGATCAAGTACGGAGAATTTGCCAGCGCGCGTGCTGCATCATTATCCAAATTATTGTTGCGGAGATCGAGTGTGATCATGCGGCGGATTCCGCGTTGCCGGGCCAAGGCCTCTACCGCGGGTGTGGTGATCGCAGGCTGGGTGCGCAGATCAACGAGCCCAAAGGTGGCATCGTCTCCCGGGGTGGCGGTCGGCGTGAGAACTTCCACATGCCCGGCGAGGTTCCAGTTCTGAACCTGTTGAACAAATGGCAATTCGAGCAGCACTTCAATCTCGTGCGATTGCAGTGGCCGGCCGGGTCGCAAACCCAGGGAATCGGAGCCGTACCAGTGCGGATTCTGCGTTACCACTTGCCGACGAAGTGCCAGCGGATCGTTGAGCCAACTGGGATCGAGCTCAATGACATCGGGGAGCGGGAAGCCGCGAGCAAAACTCCGGTTGCGTTTCTCGTGATGGGCATCGAGCCAGGGCAGCGTGGCCACCAGTTCACCAATTCGGCGACCCAGTTGCGCCTCCCGCATGGCATCCGAAGCATCGGGAATTCGGGCGAGTTCACACTGGAGGCGGATCAACTCGGCTCGTTCCGCTTCACCATTCTCATCAAGGAAATCGGCATACACCAGGCGGGGAGTGTCGTCTTCCGGGACATCAAAGATGGCCCGCAGAAATGCCTCGTGGTGTAAAAGCAACTCCATCACAGCAGCCCCGTGCGTTCATCGAACCCATACATGAGGTTCATGTTCTGGACCGCAACGCCACTGGCTCCGCGAATCAGATTATCCTCGGCTGCGATCACGAGCACACGGCCGCGCACAACTCGCACACACAGGTCGAGGTAATTGGTGTGCACGGTGTCTTTGGTCGCGGGTGGGTTGTTCCGGATGCGCACGAACGGCTGATCGGCATAATGGGAGCAGTACAGAGAGTGCAACTCGCTTTCGGTAACCTCACGGATCGGTTTGACATACATGGTGCTGAGAATCCCGCGATCCATGGGCATGAGATGGGGGGTGAAGATCACGGACACGGGGGAACCGGCGATGTCGCTCAGTGCTTGTTCGATTTCCGGGGTGTGGCGATGCGTGCCAACAGAATACGCCGACACGTTCTCGTTGCACTCCGGGAAGTGGATGGTGAGCTTGGGTGTGCGGCCGGCACCCGATGCACCGGATTTGCTATCGATCACGATATCCGTCAGGTCGATCAAACTGTTGGCGACAAGCGGTGCCAGCCCCAGGATCGCCGTTTGCGGATAGCAACCGGGGTTGGCGATGAGTCGAGCAGCGGGGATCGCGTTGCCGTACACTTCGGGTAAACCATACACGGCCAGCGCCAGATTCGCCGCATCGCGGTGCAACTCCTTATACCAGTGCTGGTAAACCGAGGCATCGCGCAGTCGGTAATCCGCGCTCAGATCAATCACCCGCATGCCACGTTCGAGCAGCGGTGGAATCGCTTCCATGCTCGTCCCGTGCGGAAGACAGCCAAACGCCAGTTGAATCCCTTTTTCCCTGAGAATCTCGGGCTCGAAGGGTTCGCAACGGAGATCGAGCCGCCCCAGCAAGCTCGGGTGAAGATCCGCGATGTGTTCATCCTGCCGCGACGTGATCGCCGCAACCTCGACATTCGGGTGTCGTAGAAGCAACTTCACGAGTTCCACCGCGGTGTAACCCGAGCCGCCGAGAATCGCCACTTTCACCTTATCCATTGCACGCCCCGAATTGCGACCCCGAATAGATCACCGCGAATAGCCAGGGGTTCCGACCCCTGGTAATGTATGCACATGCCCGAACCAATGACCATCACCGAAGCCGCCGGGTTCATCCGCCGAGACGAACTCACACCTTCGGACCTGCTTGAGCAGTGCCTCGCGCGCATTGATCGCTACGAGGACCGCGTCCGCGCGTGGGTCTACATCGACCGCGATGGCGCACGCGAACAGGCCGAACGGCTCTCGACCGAGTTGAAGCAGAACAACTATCGCGGGCCGCTGCACGGT
>JBGTAO010000423.1:0-5410 GCA_041749835.1 Gemmata sp.
CCGCTCGCGCGGCACCATCGCCACCCACCGCCCAACCGGCGAGTGTGCCATCGTCCCGGAAGCGAACGTGCCGAACCGCGCCCGGTACACGAAAGCGCGAATCGCCCAGGCGCAGGATCGCCCCTGGGGGCAGTGGGTCGATCAGCGGCACGATCAGGAGAACGATTGCGAACATGCGACCTCCGCGACGAGAGGCCAGCAGAATAGCCTGATGGGGGCAAACGTGGCGAGACGAACTCCCAGAGGATTACCAGTCGCCAACCACTTCTCCACCAGCTGGTGTGACGAGCGACCAGAAGATGTGTGGTGCAATCCGTGGTCTGACGGTTCGCACGCTGCCATCGCCGAGCCCAACAACCATCCCGCCCGGATGTGGCGTTTGTGGCTGGTTGTTATCGCAAAACCCCACCAGTGGATTCTTGAGGAAGTCAATCAGATCAGGAGAACCCCAGGGCGGTTCCCACCAGAGGGGGCGAACCTGGAACGTCACACCCGGCCGACTCGGTTCGCTGTAGCCAGTGGTCGCCGAGAACACGGGGTACACCTGTCCCGAATTCGCACCGTTCAAGAGCGAACCACCATCGGCGAAGGTTGGGCGGAATTTGGGGTCAGTGCCCATCCAAGTGACTCCATCCAGATGACAGCGGGAGTATCGTTCGGCGTAGAAGAGCGTATTCGAGACCCCATCCGGGATGCTGTTGGGGTACTTGCGCCGGGAAAGAAACACCTGAGCATTGACGGTGTAACTCGTGGGATGACCTCGTTCATCTTCTGGCAAAGCAACTTCCTTCGCTGTGGTCGGGTCGGCAGGACATAGATACGCCGAGACCCAGGAATAGACATAATCAGTTGGTGGCGTGTAGAAAATGAATGTAGCGGCTTGATGGGGATTGGGGTCGATCAGGATTGCGTTGGGATGGCCAGGTGATGGTCGGATATTCCCGTCGATGGAGGGGAGGGTTCCATCACGGGCATCGGTGTACATGGTCACAGCCATGCTGAACTGCTTGACGTTGTTTTTGCACTTGAGCCGAAGGGCAACTTCTCGGGCCTGCTGAATCGCGGGCAGAAGCAAGCCGATCATCAAGGCCAATATGCCGATGACAAGGAGCACCTCAATTAGGCTCAGTCCGTGGCGAATCCTGGCCATCGTTCACTCCTCCCAGGAAACCCGTATTATTGGAGTCCGCGGTGGCCAAGGCCACCGCTCTGGTGGCGTTTCAGTTCAGGTTTCGCAATACGAACCAACCAGCAGCACCAGCGTGAGCATGGCGACCTCCGCAACACGAGGTCAGTAGAATAGCCTGACGCGGGCAACCGTGGCGAGACGAACTCGGCCAGTGTGATCACCGCTCACGGCAAAACCGGGCTCACCGATTGGCGGCTCGTTCATATCTCTACGACGTTCTTCTTCACTCGGGCCAGGAGCCATACCGTGCGCACACTCATCACCGGCGGGGCCGGCTTCATCGGCTCGCACCTCTGTGATCGCTTTCTCGCCGAGGGGCACGACGTGATCGTGGTCGATAACTTCATCACCGGCTCGCCCGAGAACATCACGCACCTGCTGACCAACCCGAAGTTCAAGCTGATCGGGCACGACATCTCGAACCCGCTCAAGGTGAAGGAGAAGATCGACAACGTCCTGCACTTCGCCAGTCCGGCCAGCCCGGTCGATTACCTCGAACACCCGATTCAGACGCTCAAGGTCGGCTCGCTCGGCACACACAACACGCTCGGCCTCGCCAAGACGCACGGAGCCCGCTACTTGCTCGCCAGCACCAGCGAAGTGTATGGCGACCCGCTCGAACACCCGCAACGCGAAAACTACTGGGGCAACGTCAACCCCGTGGGTGTGCGCGGCGTGTATGACGAAGCCAAACGCTTCGCCGAATCGATGACCATGGCGTACCACCGCGTGCATGGGGTGAAGACGCACATCGTCCGCATCTTCAACACCTACGGCGAGCGAATGCGCCTCAAGGATGGTCGCGTGTTGCCGAACTTTATGGATCAGGCACTGCGCGGTGAACCGATCACGGTCTACGGCGATGGCCAGCAAACACGCAGCTTTCAGTACGTCTCGGACCTGTTGGACGGTGTGTTCCGCTTGCTCTTCACCGACGACCCCAATCCGGTGAACATCGGGAACCCGGCGGAGATCACGATTCGGGAGTTCGCCGAGGAGGTGAAGAAACTAGCCGGGGCATCGAGCGAAATCGTGTACCGCCCGCTCCCGCAAGACGACCCGAAGGTGCGGCAGCCCGACATCACCCGGGCGCGGCAACTGCTGGGCTGGGAGCCGAAGGTCGATCGCGCCGCGGGCCTCCAGCGCACCATGGACTTCTTCCGCGCCAAGATGGGGAAGTGAAAGGTCAGTCAAACGACCGGTTGCATGCTACGAAAAAGTATCGTTTTTTCGTTGACAACGTCCCCCCCCCCCGGTACAGTCGTCAGAGCTACATGTAATCGTCTAATTAGCCTGAATTTGGTGGGCCATGTCTCGACGATACACCTATGTGCGGATAACTCTCGGCTCACTGCTATTGATCACTTCAGGGCTTAAGGTATATGGACTCGCCATCTCACCAATTCCGTTTGTAGGTTGGTTCGCCCAACCAAACGTGCAGCTTGCAACGGTCGCATGGGAGGTCACGCTTGGGATTTGGCTATTGTCGGGTGCTTATCCTTTGCAATCGTGGTTAACGGCCGTTGGCACTTTCCTGGCGTTTGCTGCTGTTAGTGGTCACATCGCCTGGATTGGTGTTGCCTCTTGTAACTGTTTCGGCGCTATCAAAGCTAACCCTTGGTGGGCGTTTGGACTAGACATCACGGCCATTGCACTTCTATTGATGAGTCGACCCAGAACTGAGTTGTCCAATCTAGACTGGAGTTTTCGTTTCATACCTGAGGGTGTGAAATGGGTGAGTGGGGCAGTTTTAATACTATCCGCCCTTACTGTTGCAGCTATTGTTGCCTACGACACGCCCGCTATTGCGCTAGCAAGACTCAGAAATGAACCAGTCTTTACCTCACCGACTCATCTCGATATGGGCTCGGGGTCACCAGGCACAACCCTAAAGTCACGGGTTGAGATTACGAATTGGTCTACACGGGCAATTCGCCTGGTGGGCGGCACTTCTGACTGTTCTTGTATAACTCATCAAGATTTGCCCGTCTCGATACTACCGGGAGAGTCCCGTTGGATAACAATCGAGTTACGAGTGCCTAACTCCGCTCCGGGCAAGCTGACCCGTCAAGCAGCATTGTTTACAGACCACGAATGGCAGCAGAAGGTATATCTAATGGTAAGCTGCGAAGTGGAGTAGCTAGTTGATACACGTGATGTCAATTAGCCGATTCTGAACAATTATATGGAGTGAATGTTATGGTGTTATTATGTAGTGTGATATCCAGGTTGTGTGGTTCGGCGGCTGTTGTACTGTTCGTGTTAGCTGTATTAGTCGCGCCAAGTCTAGTTCAAGCTGATGATCCCGGCATTGGATATTGCGCTTCCGTCTGTACCAATAACTGCCCTAGCAGAGCGATTGGCATCCCGGGGTGCTTACAGAATTCATCATACTGTGTTGGTACTGGCTGTGGTTCCATATGTAGTTGTGAAGAAGTTACTGGGACGACAGACTGTAGGTGTGATTAACTTTATTAATAGCAAACGAGCTGACAAGCTAAACGTAACTGATCAATAATGCTCAATTGGGTGTAGTTATGGTCACGATGCGAGCTCGTTTTAGGTGTTGGGTAGCGTTGCCTGCTATGTTGATACTACCTAACCAGAAGTTAGAAGCTCAGATCGACTTCGCCACTGTGAAACGGGAGGTGTCCGCAGCGCAAGCTCGTCATCTGGAGCAGGCTGAGTACGCTCAAGTCGATAGTATCGGAGAGCAGTACGACGAACTGAACAACCGCGCTCCTGTCTCCAAGGTCCACTCTAAGACGCGGCGGAGCGGTCAGTTCTATCTGGCCGAGGATAGTGTGGAATTGGCTCCTCCACCTAATCTGAAAGGTTTGATACCACGGCGCAAATCGGGGGTTGCAGCTCGCAATTCCCACTACGCATTTAGTCTCACACGGCCGGGTGGGCCCGGTGAATGGCGATTAAAGGACTTGCACCTCGATAACTCGGCTGACCCATTGCCTTCCAATCTCAAAACGGAGTCGCTTGCACAAGGAACGCTGTTCGTGCGACCCTACTCGTTGAACCCAACGACCCTCATGGAGCTTTTCGACACTCCCTCATTTCGACTCCTGAGTTGCGGTTCATCGCCCAGTGATCCCGCAGTCGTCCGAGTCCAATTTGAAAGCACGCCACCTACGGTTGACAAGAAACCACAAGCTCAACTGAACGGGTGGTGCGATCTCGACCCTCAGGTCGGGTGGTCGATCCGCGGGGTGGAGATTTCGGTCAACTACCCGATTCAGTCCACGAAGGTGCGCACCGACATAAAGTCCACGCTTGACGAAAACGGGTTTGTCCGGATCGGTGAGGAGCGACAAGAAATTTGGGTCAAAAGCGGAAATACCCTGGATTCGCATCGAACTCAACTCAACACGTACAAGATCTGGCAGGATCGTGATATCCCGGAGCGGGAATTCTCGCTGAGCGCCTATGGCCTGCCTGAACCGCCCGGGATTACGTTCGCTCGGCCGACGCCGACATATGTTTGGTTCCTACTCGGGGCGGCAGGTTTCACGGTCTTGGCGATCGCGTTCCGATGGCTCGCCCGCCGGAAACCAGTCCCCTCGGCTCTCTGAGGAGCGTGATCATGTTGCACTGGGCGTTTCGGTTATCCTTATTCACAGCGCTGCTCTTGATGGGTTTCGCCGCATGGTCGGCTTGGCGGGCAGACAGCCCACTTGTCGAAAGTGAAGAGATCTCATCGGCTCAAGGGTTGTTTGTCGAATGCCCCGACTACGACCTTGGTAGCGTTCCGGTTGGAGAGAACTTCATAAATATCGTGCTCACCAACAACTCGGCCACCGAGCACCGCTTAGTTGGGATTCATGGAGGATGTACTTGGATGTGCTGCCTCAGCACTGTCGATGATGTGCCAATCGCGATCGGTCCGCATCAAACGCACACCATAAGATTCAGGGTAATCGTCAACAACCATGGGCCTTTCGGTAGCGATATGACTTTCTTTGTCGATAACGCGGGAGTTCGCCCATTACCGGTCTCCGTCCGAGGAGTCGGTATTGTTTCCCCCTGATTGGGACCGGTTATGTGCTCGAAACCCAAACGGCGGCGACCCGAAATCCGTCGTGCGTTCACATTGCTTGAACTTCTTGTGGTGATTGCCATCATCTCAGTTTTGGTGGCGCTGTTGCTATCAGCAGTACAGAAGGCTCGGGTAGCCGCCGCACGGGTTGATTGTCAGAACCGCATCAAACA
>JBGTAO010000424.1:0-6947 GCA_041749835.1 Gemmata sp.
GCGTTTCCCACACTGTTCGCGTGGGGGAAACGCGACACCGCCGGCGAGGTCAGCATCGCCGGCGGTTTCCCACCTCGCGGTACCCATGAGCCTGGACATGTCTGGCTTTTCGGATCGGCTCGCCGATGCAGTTCAACGCAAGGGGCCACTCTGCGTGGGCCTCGATCCACGCTGGGACATGCTCCCCGCCGAGTTGCGGGATCGTCATGTGGACAACGGCTTGAACGGGATGGCCGAAGCGTTCACCGAGTTCTGTTTGCGGGTGCTCGAACTGGTTGCGCCGTTTTGTGCGGTGGTGAAGCCACAAGCCGCATTCTTCGAACTCGCCGGGTCTGCGGGAATGCAAGCCATGGGCCAAGTGTTGGCCCGCGCTCGTGAATTGGGGATGGTCACCATTCTCGATGCCAAACGGGGCGATATCGCGTCCACAGCGACAGCCTACGCTGATGCCGCTTTCGGCGGTGCCACAACCAACCACGGGACCATACCCGTGTGGAATGCCGATTCGCTGACTATCAACCCCTACCTGGGCCGCGACGCGGTGGAACCGTTCCTCACGGCTGCACGCGCGGCCCAACGGGGGGTCTTCGTGCTGGTGCGCACCAGCAATCCCGGTTCGGGCCTCTTCCAGAATCTCCTCTGTGAAGGTAAGCCGCTATACCGCCATGTCGCGGCTGCCGTGGCCGAGTGGAATGCCGCGACCACTGGCGCAACGGGGCTCGGGGATGTGGGGGCTGTGGTCGGGGCCACGCACCCGAGAGAGTTGGTGGAATTGCGCACCGAGTTGCCAAACGTCTGGTTCCTTGTGCCAGGTTATGGTGCGCAAGGTGGCACGGCCGCAGATGTGAGGGCCGCCTACCGCGCCGATGGCCTCGGTGCCATTGTCAACAGCTCGCGTGGCGTCGTGTTCCCCTTCAAGCCACACGAAGCCGACTGGGAGGCGAAGATCGTGGCGGCTGCGGCGAAGGCTCAAGCTGAACTGCAACCGTGATTACCGCAAGTCACACCGGATATTGCTCGGTAGGGCTACTTCTTCGCCACGTCCAGAAGATCCTTCACGTCCCAGATCATGAGTGGCGGTAACGTGCCTTTCCCCGTGCCCGCAGCGAGTCGTTTCCCATCGGCGGAGAAGGCAATCGCAAACACCCAACCCATCAAGTTATCACGCGGTGCTTCGATCTTGCCTCGTGGTGCGGAACCGAGCCAGGCCCGTTCTCGGCCCGTCGCCAGATCGTAAAGCCGAACCGATCCAAACTCGCCAACTGCCAGGAGCGTGGAATCGGAATTGAAACTGGCCGACTGGATTTGGATGGCCAACCCGGGTGTGAATCGCCACCGGAGCCGACAACGCAACTGCCCGGTCGCGGTGTCGATCACAACTGGCCCACGATAAGCATCCTTGGCCATGCTGAAGTTCTCCGCCAACGCGAAGACCAGCGAACCATCGTGATTGAGAACAGGAGCGGCATTCATTGGGAAATCGTTGAGCGCAAGCCCTTCCGAAAGTGTGACCGTCCCGTTGGCGATGGCCACACGGTTGATCTGGAGTTTATTGCCGTCGATCAGCCGGGCGAGCACCTGGCCATCACCACTGAGGGTGAACGCTTTGTCCGAGTGTTCGCGTACGGCGCAAAGTGGAACCACGGTGGTGTAATCGCCAGAAAGGTGCCGGGCGAACAGTTCCTTGCCGTGGGCTTCGAGCAGCCATTCCGCAGAGAGAAAAGCCAGGCCGCCGATTCGGCTTCGCGGTCCAGGTAACGCGAGTGCTGGCTCGGTTCCCAAGTCCCACAAGTAAACCCCGCCACGGAAATCACCGATGGCCACCCGATCGCCACGGGGGGAAAGGGCCAACCGCGTGGGTATCGATTCTTTGGGTAACGTGGTGGCCGCCAGGGGTGAGGCGTGCGTGGTGGATTCCCAGAGTTGCACCGTGCGATCGTTGGTGAGAACCACCAGCTTCTGATCAGGCCGCCACGCCACGGCGCGCACCTGCTCGGCCCCGACTCCCGGGGCGAGGGAGGGCGGGTTCTCGACACGCACCGGGCGTATCGCAAACGGTGCCAAGGGTTGCCCATTCACGATCGGTTGCCCGTCGAGGGGTAGCCGGAGGGTGTCGCCGGGCTTCAATCCCCCATAGTCGATACCATTCAGCGTGAAGTCGTTGTGCCGCAGTTCCAGCGTGTTCGAACCGACACGACCGCTCATGAAATGGGGATTGCTCACGATGGAATAACCGTCACCGACACGGTACTCGATTTCGACCACGATGCCGTTCACATCGAACCGGCCGATCTCCGTTCGCACCTGCGTTTCACCGGCCGCGAATCGTGAGAGCCCGCGTGATGGGAACAGATCGTAGAAGAACCAGCCGAACGTGACTGCCCCAAGGCTGAACACCAACCAACTTCCGAGGGCGACGCCGCGCCAACCCCGGAACACCTCCCACGGCCACCGCCGTTGTTCACGCGGAACAACCCACCACCAACCGGCGAGCGTGCCGACGAATAACAACGCGATGCTCGCGGTCCAGATCCAGTAACCCGGCCCGTGTGTCCGGACACTCCCACTGAGGCCAATGAGAACTGTGGACGAGATGGCAACCAGAAATGCCACTAAGGCGACCAGCGCGGCCCATGGCCACAATCGCCAGGCGAGCAAAAACGCGGCCAGCCAGGCGGCCGGATTCGCCAACCACCGGTAATCGCGATACGACCACGCCAGTCCAAACGCTTCCGCGCTGGATAAGGCTTCGCCACCTTCGCGGCTCACGGTGGCATCGAATGCAAACGCCAGCCCATACAGCGCCCCACATACCAGGATGAGGAGCCACTGCAGATAACGGGAAAGGAAAGACATAGGCAACTCCGGAAGAGTCCGGAACAGTCGACCTGTGCGAAGTATAATGCCAAGGCAGCCAAGATCCTACTATTCTGTGAGGCCCACGGGAAGATGGCGGTTTCTTTACAAGGCATCAGCTACACCTGCTTCGGGTTGAGCTACCTCCTCGCGCTGTTACTGGAGCTGGCGCGGCTCTTGTGGCCCCGGCCAATCTGGCGGCCGCTGGCGCTGACCTGGGGCTTCGTTGGGCTGTTCACGCACACGGTATACCTCGCCTGGAATCCCCCCACGCCCGCCATGCCCGCCGGAGCGCTGCTGATTCTGGCCTGGGTGCTCGCGATGTTCTACCTCTACGGAACCGTACATTACCCGAAGCAAGCCTGGGCCGTATTCGTGCTGCCGCTGATCATCGGCCTGATTGCCTTGTCGTTCACGCTTCTCAACTCTACCAGTGCAAGCGCGTCGTTTCGCGTTCCCACCTGGCTCACGGGCGAACACTTCTGGGGTGCCCTCCATGGCTCCTTGATTCTCCTCGCCGCGGTTGGCGTGAGTGTTGGCTTCCTGTCGAGTGTCATGTACCTGATTCAAGCCCGGCGACTCCGCAACAAAGTGAACCCCGGCCGTGTTGTGCCAATGCTCAGCCTGGAGCGCCTCGAAACCATGAATCGCCGGGCCGTGAACCTGGCTTTCCCACTGCTGACAGCCGGCTTACTCGTTGGCTCGTTGCTGGCACCACCACCGGGTGACGACTGGTTGTCGGTCAAGATTCTTTCCACTGCGGGGCTCTGGGTCGTGTTCCTGGTGCTGCTCTATCTCCGCTACGGTGCCAACGTACCACCGCGGCGGATTGCCATGCTTTCGATTGCAACGTTTGGGCTGATGCTTCTGGCGCTGGGTACTGCGCATCCTTTTGCGGTCGGAGGTAGCAAGTGAACCTCCGGGCCATCGGGTGCAATGTTCAATCGGCGTCGGTCGAGTTGCGGGAGAAACTGGCGTTCGACGGCGCGAAGCTGGCGCAAGCGCTGGCCGAGCTACCCGCACGTTATGGCACCGAAGCCGTCGTTCTTGGCACGTGCAACCGCGTCGAGCTTTACCTCGCACGCCTGGACGTGGATGCGCCTGTTCACTCACCGCTGATCGCCGAGTTCCTTGCCGAGATCCACCGGGTACCGGTCGATGCCATTCGCACGCACCTCTACGAGCACGCCGATGCCGAGGCTGTGCAGCATCTCTACCGGGTCTGTTCCGGGCTCGATAGTGTGGTTCTTGGCGAAACGCAGATCGCCGGGCAAGTGAAGGAAGCGTTCGATCTTGCTCAGAAAGCCAACGCCACCGGGCAACTGCTCAACACACTCTTCCCGGCCGCGCTGCGTGTCTCGAAACGGGTACGGTCGGAAACGAAGGTCGCCGAGGGGCACGTTTCGGTTTCGAGTGCCGCGGTCGATTTCGTGCGCGAAGTCTTCTCCACTTTCACTGACAAAACGGTCCTGGTGATCGGTGCGGGGAAGATGGGCCGGCTGACGCTCAAGCACATCCAGGAACTGAAACCCGCGCGGGTGCTCGTGACCAATCGCAACCCGGAGAAAGCCCGCCAGGTGGCACACGATTGCGGTGGTCAGGCGATGCCCTGGGAGCAACTGGACGACGCACTGGTTCAAGCGGATATCGTGTTGAGTACAACGGGTGCGCCCGAGCCCATCATGCCCCGCCGCCGCTTCGAGGAGAAAATACGGGCTCGACGGGGCAACCGCACACTCCTGGTCTTCGACATGGCGGTGCCGCGCGATTTCGACCCACGGCTGCACGATGGCGATCGCGTCAGCGTCTTCAACGTGGACGATCTCACGCAGGTCGTCGATCAAGCCACCGCCGAACGCCGCAAGCATCTCCCGGCCGCTGATGCCATCGTGATCGCGGAAGTCGGGCGATTCGTGCAGGACTGGAACCGCCGGAAGGACGGTCCGGTGATTGGGCAGTTAACCGCGGAAGTGGATCGAGTGCGCGAGGCCGTGCTGACGCCACTGCTGAGCCGGCTCAATGGGAAGCTCACCGATGCCGACCGTGCCTATATCGAAGGGGCGTTTCGGCTGTTCCAGAATCGGCTACTGCATGGTCCGATTGCCGCACTCCAGGAAGCCAGCCGCGAGGGGCACAGCGGCACACTCCGGGATGCGGTCATGAAACTCTTTGGTTTGAAAGGCTAGAGCGGTACGCCTTTCAGCAGGGGGCTCAGCTCCCCGGCCAGGAACACCGAGCCCGTGATGCACAGCAGATCGTTTGGCGTGGTGCTACTTCGAGCGGCTGCCCATGCCTCGGCTGCGGTCGTGTGAAGGGTGTACGGCGTGCCGCTGGCAACCTCTTCCAGCAGCGTAGCCAACTTTTCGGGTGCAACGCACCGCGGATTGTTCCCGTACCGTGTCAAGAACACCTGATTGAAGTAACTCGTGAGCACGCGGAGAATGCCGGCAAAATCTTTGTCGGAGGAAACCGCGAACACCACCCGCTTTGTTCCCGCCACCGCGAACGATTCCTGAAGTGCCCGCACAAGCGCTTCCGCACTGGGGACATTGTGCGCCGTATCCAGGATGATGACAGGACTTCGGGAGAGCAACTCGATTCGCGCCGGCCACTGGACCGTTGCGAGCCCCTTCTCAATCGCCCAATCGGGGATAGGCATTCCCTGTGCTCGAAGTTGATCGATCGCCGCCACGGCTACCGCAGCGTTGTGCCCCTGATGCTGGCCGAGTAGCCGTAGTGGTAGCGGCGGATGCGTGGCCCACGGAGTGCTGATCGTCACACGTGGGCCATCCGGCTGGAGCCAGTAGTCGAAGCCGAAGTCCTCGTGGAGTTCCCAAAGCGGAGCATGTGATTCCTGAGCCACTTGCCGCACGACCTCACGCGGCCCGGTTGGTGTAACCCCGCTGATCACCGGTATCCGCCGTTTGATGATGCCAGCTTTTTGGTACGCAATCTCTTCGAGCGTCGCCCCGAGTTGAGCCGTGTGGTCGAACCCGACGTTGGTGACAACGGAAACAAGTGGGTGGCACACGTTTGTACTATCGAAGCGGCCACCGAGCCCAACTTCGATGATCGCAAGATCGCAGCGCCGGTAGCAGAAGTGAAGGAAGCCCAGCGCGGTGCCGATTTCGAAGAAGGTCAGCCCGGTTTCTCCATCACATTCCAGCGCCACAATGGCAGCGGCGATTTCGCTCATGCGGGCTTGGAGCTCGGCTGCGGAGATCGGCTGACCATTCACCTGAACCCGTTCTTCCACGTGCTCGAGGTGTGGCGAAGTAAACAGGCCAACGCGATAGCCCGCTGCTCGGAGGATCGCGGCCAGCAGTGCACAGGTTGATCCTTTGCCTTTGGTGCCGGTCACGTGGACGAGCCGCAGCCGATCGTGCGGATCGCCGAGCTGCTCGAGGAGCGCCCGCATCCGTTCGAGTTTCAGGTCTCCGGGTCGGGCCGATCGCACTTCGTAATTGATGCGACCGTACCAGAACGCCAGGGCTTCGTCGTAGGTCATGCTGGACAAAGTAAAAACGAAATGAGAAACGGGAAGACAGGAACCACGGGGTTTGCTTGTCTTCCCGAATGAGTTTACCGAGTTGTTGCGTCCATTAGCCCTGCACGGGCATGCAAACCTGCTCCAGAAGTTTCTCGCACTTGTCTTGAATGAGATCGGCGAGATTGGGCAACGGCGTCCCTTCTGGTAGCGATTCCCGAACTGCCGCCAGCCAGCGCGGGAAGCTGTAGAGCTGGGCGAATCCATCGAGCGATGCTGGCTCCAGTCGGGCGTGTTTGCCACGCCGTTCCGCGTCTTGCCACATCGTCTTGCTCTTGCCGGTCACGGTGAGATCGTCTTCGGGGCGGAGCAAGATCAGGTGGTCGATCACGGCGGGTTCCGTGTCCATCACGCTGAGCTTCACTTCCAGATCCTTCGGCTTCCCCGCTCCGCGTGCCAGGAACAACCCGATCCCGACTTTCCAGGGTTGGCCATCCTTGCAGGCCCAATGCGCGATCGTGATCGCACCGTATGTCGGGTGATCGCCGAAGGTCCATTCGCCAACCACATGCTGCAATCGCCACGGTCCGACCTTCACACCGTG
>JBGTAO010000425.1:0-7187 GCA_041749835.1 Gemmata sp.
CGCGGTCGGGGCGATGGGGGCGCTCCAGTTCGCCACAAAGGACTTGGTGGACCACACCTGAATCGGCACATTCCGGAGTCCGTCGGCCATGCCGCGTTCATCGGAATGGTACTCGTAGCGGCGGCGGAGCAGGCTTGCCCGGCCACCGCGCGCCGCGCCAACCCAACTGATCACGGTTCCCGCGGGGTCTTCGTCTGGAGTCCACTCGGTGCTTGGCGTGACCGTGAGCGTGTAGTTCTCGATGCGCGGGCTAAAGATGGTGAACAACGTGGTGCCGTAGAGGCGGCCCGATGCCGGATCGACATCCACCACATCGATCTTGTTGATCCTCAAGGACCGGCCCTTGATCGAGTAGGCGGTGAAGTATGCTGCCAGGCTGACTGTGAGCACGATGATGGGGAACGTGATCCAGGTCCATTCCAAACGACCGAGGATGCGCTTGAGGAAGTAGTATTCGATTGGCCCGATGATGAGGATGTACAGGGCGATCAGCATGGCCACCCAGCCAAACGAGATCACCGGGAGACCTTCGAAGGTATCGATGTGGGTGCGAAGAGCCACCGCCAGTTCGTCCTCTTCCTCCGTCGGGACACTGGTTGGCGCGAGTGGCTTGCCCTCACCGCCACCTGAAGCGCGGTTCGCTCCGCCCTCGCGCAAGATCCAGTCCCAGAATTCTGGCCGCTTAGCGAAGTCCGTGAACGGTGCCCGATCGAGATCGAACCCGATGACCGTGATGCGGCCAATACCGAAAGCCATTTGCGCCGCCACGACATCGCCCACCTCGCTTTTACGATCGGCTGGCGGAATCAGCACCCGTGCTGGTCGCTTCGGCTCGGCGACAAGATTCGCTGCGGGAAAGGTCGAGCCCTTGGCCGCCAGGGAACCGCTGTCAGTGCTCGTCTGGCTGGCTTCTCGGGCCGACCAGTAAAGCGACAGTGCAGTCACTGCGCGGCTCGGGTTCGACCGGTTCACACTGTACGGCAACACCTCCTGCAGCGCCGGCAACCCCGATACGAGCTTGGCGTTGTTTCCCACGCTAATGACCAGTCGGCCACCGCGGCGCACCCATTCCAACAGTGCATTTCGCTTGGCTTGCTGGACCGCACTCGAACCCTCACCGAACAGCCCTTGAAGGAATGCCTCGGAGCCTGTGCCGGTGTTGAGCACGATGAGGTCCGCCGTTTCGTAACCGAACCACTGATCGGGCAACTCGGCCAGTTCCGTCATCCGGGCCAGTTCGATTCGTCCGCCACGCAGGTTGGTCGCGTCGTTGGGCGAGCCTTGTGGTCGTGGCAGATCGAACCCCGGTATGGCAGCTCCTAATGTCAGCACTACATACGACAGGGGTGGTCGTGGCCGCAGTGAGCGAACCCGGAACGGCTCGGAGAGCGCTTTTCCACCGTCGCGTGCCCGAATCGTGAGGAGAACTTCACCCACTCCGGCGGGCCGAACGTAGCCGATACTCCCCACGGTTTCCGTGGCAACACGACCTGTCTGGCCGGCCAGATTCAGTGGTACGCGGAGTATCGTGGTGATCTCATCCGGATCGGGCGCTTCGATTACGAGTTCAGCCGCCTCGTTGATCGCGGCAGTGACATCGAGATCGAGATAAACCGGTGCCCAGTTCGCAAACCGGGTGATGGAGCCACTCTCGGACCCGATAGGGGCATTCGCCGCGGGAAGCCCAATCCGAGCGGCCGTGATGGAAATGGGGAAGTCGGTGGCGAGGGCCGAGCCTGCAAGCCCGAAGCAACCGGCGAGCGCAACCAGAAGACGGAACTGGGTCAACAAGAAGCTCTCCCCCGATAGAGGCTGCGCGCGATGGGTCGCGGATTCTGGCAAACTCAAGGCTTGGCAGTGTTGCAAAGGCACGGGCTCGCCAAACACTTCGGGCATCCGCTGCCGTATTTGCGAGCCATCGCCTCTTCCAAGTCTACGCCAGCAATGTTGGCCAGGGTCGCCAGCCAGGCCAGCACGTCCGCGAACTCTAGCACGAGATTATCGTGGTCTGAACCGTCGCGCAGTGCCGCCGATAACTCGCCGACTTCCTCCATGAACCACATGAACGTACCTTCGACCCCCCGGCGAGCGTCCTTGGCCCCAAAGAGCACGCGGATTCGTTGCTGCAACTCGTCAAGCGTCATGGACATCCGTTGTCGAGCGGGGACGAAGTCGATGGCAGCTCCACGCAGCGATTGTAGGAGGCCTCGCGCACGACGGCCAATTCCCTGGCACCGACACTGTAGGCTCAAGCTAAACTGAAGAGTATGACCGAATCACGCCGCTCGTTCCTCACTGCACGATGGTGCAACCTGATTCTGGCCAACTACACCGTGCCCGAGGAGTTGCTCCGTCCGTTGGTGCCGCCGGGCTGTGAGTTGGATCGCCGCCAGGGCCAGTACTGGGCGAGCCTGGTCGGTTTTCAATTCCTGGACACGCGGGTACTGGGTATCGGCTGGCCCGGCTTTCGCAACTTCCCCGAGTGGAATCTCCGCTTCTATGTCACGCACGAAGGTCAGCGCGGTGTCTGCTTTGTGCGCGAGTTTGTGCCGTCCTGGTTAGTCGCAACAACGGCGCGGGTCATTTACAACGAGCCCTATCGCTCGGCCCGCATGACAATGGACGTACAGGACGAACCGGAGACGCTCACAGCCCGTTACAGCCTGAAATGGGGCGGCCGGCACCACACGCTGACCGCGCTGGGTGTGAAACCGGCGCTGCGGCCACAGCCCGACAGCGACGAACACTGGTTCAAGGAACACAGCTGGGGCTTTGGCACGAGTCACGGTGCGCGCTTGATCCGTTACGAAGTGAACCACGAGGAATGGGACGTGTACCCCATTCGCTCGTTCACGGCGGATCTGGATTGGGCGTTGCTGTATGGCCCCGAGTGGGGCGCCATGCAATCGGCGAAACCGGTGAGCGTGGTGTTGGCTGCCGGTTCCGCCGTGAGTGTCTACCCGAAAGGCACAGCGTGAATAGCACCGAATTCCGGGTATGAACACGTTACCCACTGGCTCGGGTGCTGCGGTACACTTTTGGAGTCTCACTCTCCCGAGGTACCCTCCATGCGTGGTCGACTCATCTGCAGCGTTGCACTCTTCTGCTTGATCTCATCAAGCTTTGCCGCCGACTGGCCCCAATTTCGAGGGCCCAATGGCTCGGGCATCAGCTCCGAAAAAGGCTTGCCGGTTACCTGGGGTACGAAGAACAACATCGCCTGGAAAACCGAACTGCCTGGCCCTGGAACATCGAGCCCCGTGTTCATCGGCGATCGCATCTTCATCACGTGCTACACCGGTTACAACGTTCCGGGCCAGGACGAAGGTAACCAAAACGATCTCCTTCGGCATCTGCTCTGCCTCGACCGCAAGACCGGGAAACAACTCTGGAACACCGAAGTCGCGGCGAGACTCCCGGAACAGGTAGGTATTCGCGACGAACATGGCTATGCATCAAGCACCCCCGCAGTGGACGGCGACCGGGTCTATTGCTTCTTCGGAAAGAGCGGTGTGTTTGCGTTCGATCACGCGGGGAAGCAACTTTGGCAAGCCGCTGTGGGCGATGACCTGAGCGCCTGGGGTTCCGCGGCATCGCCGGTGCTGCACGGCGATCTCGTGATCGTGAATGCCAGCGTGGAGAGCGAATCGCTGTTTGCATTCGATCGCAAGTCCGGTGAGGAGAAGTGGCGGGTTCGGGGCATCAAGGAATCGTGGAACACGCCCCTGGTGGTCACAACCAAGGATGGCCAAACAGAACTGGTGGTTGCAATCGCCGGGAAGATTCTGGGCCTCGATCCTGCGACGGGAAAGCAACGCTGGAGCTGCGCCACCGACATTACCTGGTACATGGTTCCGAGCCTGGTGGCTCACGACGGGATCGTGTATTGCCTGGGTGGTCGCAGCGGTGTGGCCGGATTGGCCTTGCGAACAGGTGGCGAAGGGGATGTGACAAAGTCGCACCGTTTGTGGACCAGCAAGAAGGGCTCGAATGTGTCGTCGCCGGTGTACCACGACGGGCACATCTATTGGATGAACGACAACAGCGGTATTGCGTTCTGTGCAGAAGCGGCCACGGGAAAAGTGGTCTACGAACAACGGGTGGAACGAGCCGGGCAAGTCTACGCATCGACACTGCTGGCCGATGGGCGGTTGTACTACGTGGGTCGTGACGGCCGGATATTCGTGATCGCGGCGAAACCGGAGTTTGAGTTGCTGGCCACCAACGATCTGCGTGATCGCGGGTACTTCCATTCCACACCGGTTGCCGCGGACGGCCGGCTGTTCATCCGTTCCGACAAGGCACTCTATTGCCTGGAGAAGTAGCCCATGCAAAAGCCCGGCGTTTCCGCCGGGCGTAGAGGTTGGTGTGCCCCAGCAGCCCAAGGCGATGTGGTCGCGCACTTTGCGATATTCTCAGGCCGCTTTTCGCAAGGTCTTGCTGATATAGGCCGCGCACACCTCGACCACCCGCGCTTGCTGTGCTTCGGTAATTTCTGGGAACATCGGTAGCGCCAGTACAGTTGCCGCCGCTTCTTCGCTAATCGGGAAATCCCCGGTGCGATAACCCAAATGCTGGAAGCATTCCTGCTGGTGCAAACTGAGCGGGTAGTACACTTCCACGCCCACCTTGTTGTCCTTGAGATGTTGGACCAGGCTATCGCGGTGCGGCGCGGGCACGCGGACCACATACTGATTGAAGGTGTGGCGACGATCGGCTTTCGCAACGGGGCGGCGGAAGAATCCGTGAAGCTGAGCCCCTTCGATGAGCGAATCGTAACGCGCCGCTGCTTGTTCGCGGTTCGTCAGCCATTGACCGACTTGTGGCAGTTCGACTCGGAGCACGGCCGCATGCACCGCGTCGAGCCGCATGTTGTAGCCAATATACTTGTGGTAATACTTCACTTCCGAACCGTGGACGCGGAGGGCACGTAGCTTGCGATCCAGTTCCGGATCATTCGTGGTGACCATGCCAGCATCGCCGAGTGCACCCAGGTTCTTTGTCGGGTAGAAGCTCATCGCGGCCACGATCCCGAGTGTGCCACACCGACGGCCTTTGTACTCACTCCCGAACGATTGCGCCGCGTCTTCGATGATGTACAGTTGGTGTTCCTCAGCGATCCTCCCGATGGCATCCATGTCGCAGCACTGCCCGAACAGATGCACGGGAAGAATGGCCTTCGTTCGGCGTGTCACCTTGGCCGCGATCTGTTTCGGATCGATGTTGAACGTGATCGGATCAATGTCCGCGAAGACCGGTGTGGCACCCACACGGCACACGGAACTGGCCGTTGCGAAGAAGGTGAACGGTGGCACGATCACTTCATCGCCCGGTCCGATATCCAGGGCGTGCAGCGCCAGCACCAGCGCATCGGTCCCCGAACCGCACCCGACGCCAAAGGCGGAACCGCAATAATCGGCCGCTTCTTTTTCGAAGGCAGCGACTTCCGGCCCCAGGATCGCTTGCCCGGAACCGAGTACGCGCAAAACAGCAGCATCGATCGCGGGTTGCAGTGACTTGTAGCGGGCCGGAATGTCGCACAATGGAACAGGCGTGGTGCTGCTATTCAAGCGTTGGCCTCCTTGCGAACTCGCAGCCCACGGGTTCCCTCCCGGGAGCGGGGGTTGACGAAAGTTTGCTATCCCTACGTTAGCGGGGTAAGCCTGTCAAGACGGGGTTTGCGCAGTCGCCGGACTCGACTCGCACTCCCCGCCAAGTGTGTGGTAAGGTTTGCGACTTCCTGGCCCGTAGGAGACCGGCAAAGATGAGCACACCGATCGCACCGGAGGCGCGTGACGTGGGGAGAAACGGCGACCATTCCGCCGAGATGAGCGAACTCATCGGTACGCTTGCGGCCAACCCCGCCCGGCGTGTCGAGTTTCTGGAAAAGCTCCTGGGTGTTCCGGCCTGCCGGCAGATTGGAATCTTCCCGATCCCCGCGGGTTTCAAACTCTCGGTGGTGATTCCGGTCTACAACGAGGAGCGCTGGCTGGCCGAACTCGTGCGCCGTGTCCAGGCCGTCGAGATTCCCAAGGAACTGATCCTCGTCAACGACTTTTCCACCGACAGCACGCCGACGATTCTGGCGCAGTTGGAACAGGAATACGACAACGTTCGCGTGTTCCACCAACCCCGCAACACGGGCAAGGGGGCCGCACTCCGCGAGGGCTTCAAGCACTGCACTGGCGATCTGGTGATTGTGCAAGATGCCGACTGGGAATACGACCCTGCGGAATTCCCGAAGCTGATTCAACCGATCATCGATGGCCGGGCCGATGTCGTGATCGGCTCCCGCTTCATCGGCGATTGCCACCGTGTGCTCTACTACTGGCACTCGGTGGCTAATAAAGGCCTCACTATGTTGTCCAACTGGTTCACCAACCTGAACCTGACCGACATGGAGACGTGCTACAAGGTGTTCCGCCGCGAGATCATCCAGAACATGACGTTACGGTCGGACCGTTTTGGCTTCGAGCCGGAAGTCACGGCGAAGATCGCGCGGAAACGGAAGGGGCAGCCACCCTGGCGGATCTACGAAGTGCCGATCAGTTACTCGGGCCGCACGTACGCCGAAGGGAAGAAGATCGGCCTCAAGGACGCCTTCCAGGCACTGTACTGCATTGTCCGGTATTCCTTCGCCGATTGAGCGGGCTCGTGCGGCCGCGCTTCAGCCCTTGAAGAGCATCTCGGCGCGGCCCAGTGGCCCAAAATCGGCAACGAGGTGATCGCCGGGTTCGGCCAGGTAAACGGCGGTCGTGAGCCCCGTGGTCACCTTGTCGCCGCGGCGCAAGCGCCGCCCGTGCCGTGGGAGTTCGTTCGCCAGCCACGCCATCACATTCAGCGGATTCCCGAGCACGGCGGCACCCGATCCCGGGAAGCGTTGAGTGCCATTCACCACCAGCGTGGTCGCGTGCTGGGCCAGATCGAGGTGCCGCCACTCGCGGATCGGCTCGCCGTGTACCCAGACGCCGTGAATCGCGTTATCAGCGGCCAGCGACGGAATGCCCACCACCTGCCAGTTGTGATAACGGTGGTCGACAATCTCGATCGATGGAATCACGGCACCGATGAAATCCTGAATGCTTACCAGTGTGTGAATCGGGCCATCGGGAACGTCGTCGGCCATCTCGAAGCCGAATTCCGCCTCGGCACAGCGTACGCAGAAGTTCTCCGCAGGGAGTGTAACA
>JBGTAO010000426.1:0-7872 GCA_041749835.1 Gemmata sp.
TCATCGACTTGCACCGAGTGGTCGATGACTAACTCGACCGGAACCAGTGGGTTGATTTTCGCCGGGTCGCCACCCAGTGCTTTCATCGCATCGCGCATGGCCGCCAGATCGACGACACACGGTACACCCGTGAAGTCCTGCATGAGAACGCGGGCCGGTGTGTACGAGATCTCGGTGACCGGTTCGGCCTTGGGCTGCCACAATGCCAGCGCGTCGATATCGGCCTTGCGAACCGACAGCCCATTCTCATTGCGAAGCAAATTCTCCAGCAGGATTTTCAGCGAGTACGGCAACTTCTTGGCCTGCGGGTGAACGGCTTCCACGGCAGCGAGGCGGTGAATCGAGTACCATTTGCCCCCAACGGGGAGTGTGGCATGGCTACTGAAGCTATTCGACATGGAATGCACCCGGTGTGACTGTGGCTTGGCATCTGTGGGTATTGTTGCCGTGTCGGCCGAAACGGCAACCAACACTCGCCGTGATGGTCTTGCGGAAGGCGTTCACGTCACGATCCCGGCACGAACACGGTGATCCCGATATCTGCGAGAACCTGTTGGAGTGCGTTGAGATTCTCTTCTTCCACCACAACTGTAGTAGGCCCAATCTGCTCGGCGATGAGTGCCCGCGTCTCGGGCCATTGCATCGCTCCTTCGGCGATCTCGGGCATCGGGAATCGCACCACCAGCAACCGAGCCACCTGGGGTGAAAGCGATTGCGGCCCCAGCACGATCAATCGACCCGCCGGCGAAAGCGGTTGCCCCGAGCGTTCTACGAACCAGGTATCGATCTCCGCCATTGTGGCGGTTTGGGAGGCCCGCCGGAGCAATTCTGGATCGAGTCGGAAGCGACGTGGGCTCGATGATTCCGACTGCAACGGAATCGCCAGCCGGGCGAGTTCGGTATCGAGTAGAAGATCGGCCGCTGCTGAATCGATCGTCAGGGTGACACCGTCCGAGCCAATCGTGACACAGCGTTGCGGCCGCGTCTCATAGTCACGGTTGGCAATCAGGCGCAGTTGCGACAGCGCGGGTTCTGTACCTTCAGCGGTAATTCCAATGCGATCGGTGAGCCGAATGGTGACGATCCCACGCGCGATCGCCACATCGAGTTCCGCGGGAGTACCAAATTCCACCAGCACCGCCGAGGTATAAATCGTGATGCGCTCGCGCTTGCTCGCCCAACGCTGGAGTAGATCGGACACCGCTGCGGGAATCGGCCGAGAGGCATGCCGTGTGAGCGCCTGCACGATCATGGGGAGCGTTAACCCGGACTCGAGCCCGCGATAGGTTTGCTCCGCGGTCAGTTCGAGCGTACACGCGGGGCCAAGCCCTTTCCAGCGAGCAAACCGCGATAGTGTTGCGATGAGCCCCGGGTGCAACCCTTGCCGATACGCCAGGATTTCCGCGTTCGGCTGCACCAGGAGCGTTTGGGGAAAGACTGCGGGAGCCGGGGGTTCGCTGCCGCCCGCCAGGAGATGGCGACCCAGAGCGGAGAGCCGAACCGACTCGGTCTGCACCTCCACGAGTTGCAAAGGGTACGCGATCCCATGCAGAAAGGTTTGAACCCAGGCCAGCCCTTTATTCGAGGCTTCCGATGGTGGAATAACACCAGCCCAATCCGGGTGGTGTGTCCAGAGCCAGTCGGCGAGCGCTGTCAGCGGAACCCATGCTGCGGCCTCAGCACTTCGAGCCACACTCGCCAGCAGCAACAACAGCAGGAAACCGGCCGTCGGCGTCGATGACAACAGTGTGTCACTCGGTTCATAGCCGAGCAATGGATCCCAACCTTCGATCCGCGTGAGCTGCGCGAAGAGATCTTCGAGTACAGGCATGAGGCCTGTTTCCCAGACTGCCGGGAACGCCGCTGCCGTCAACTCCCCGTCCTGATCAACGAGCAACTCCGCGGCAGCCGCCCACAACAGCGCCAGAATTCCCACATCTGGCAAGCTGACTGGCAGATCCGTGGGCGGAGCGGTGAGCACTTCGTCGGTTTGAAGTCGCGTGAGCACCTTTTTGAAGAGCGTGCGCGATTGCGTAAATCGAACGGGCGTTGCCAGGACTTGCTGCCAAACCACTCCCAGACGCAAAGGCCAATCGAGCCCATCCGCAATGCGAACGACGGCAGCACCAGTTGCAGGCGATTCCGGATCACTGAGCACCGGCAACCCGAGTGATTCCCCCCGCGCACGCAGGGCGACCGCTGGGTGCGCAAAGACCTCGGCAACCAGGATACCCTGGGCACCAAACCAACTGGTGAAGTCCTCAATGGACTGAATATCAGCCGGAATCACGGGGTAGAGCAATCCGGCGGCCAGCGCAGCCTGAATCGCCGGGAGTCGGTCCTCTTCACCGAATGCGTGGGCCAGTGACATGAGATGGCCGACACGCCAGCGAGGCTGCTGGCTCAGACCAATGACCCCCAAAAGCTTCCGTGACGGCTCGGGCAGTTCCCGGATTCGCCGATCGATGACCGGTGGGTTCGTCAGAGTTGCGATCGACTTTTCTAGGAGTTCTTCGACTGGTTGATTGACACGCGGGCGAATCAATTTCGCGGTCACTGAACGCAGAAGGGGTTCCGAATACCGCGCGAGTGCGTCTCGACACTGGGCAGACCAATTGTCGACGTCGATCACAATCATGGGCGTTTGTCGGCGTGGTCCACGCGGAATGATCTGAAGCTGAGCGTGACACCGCGTAGGCCCGCCCGGCAGAACCACTCCGACTACGCGAGCTTGCCCACCACCTGTGGCGTGTGCCCCATTTTCCGAAGCTCATCCAGAACCGCCTCGATTCGCGCGGGCCGCACCAACAAGACTTTCTCCGAAAGCCGCCCCGCCACTTCGCCGGCCAGTTTCTTACGGGCTAGCAATTCCTCGGCCAGCATGGCGTCTTCAGTGAGCACCAAACAGACACGCCGGTGCAACTTGGCCGAGAGTCGTGCGGTCGGGTTGGGGTTCATCGGCAATCAGGCCCACGCGGAGAGGACAACGGGAGAACGATCACTGTCAACAACTCACGCAAGCAATCACCCGGTCGCCCGTTGTGCGGGAACCAATTCACGCTCATCAAGGATCTCGTAGGTGTAGCCCTGTTCGGTCAGGAACATCTGCCGATGGTGCGCGAAATCGAGTTCACGGGTATCACGGGACACCAAAGTGAAGAAGTGGGCATCACCATCGCCACTGCTCTTGGGTCGCAAGATCCGCCCCAGCCGCTGCGCTTCTTCTTGGCGCGAACCGAACGTGCCGGACACCTGAATCAAGACATTCGCGTCGGGCAAATCGATGGCGAAGTTCCCCACCTTGGAGAGTACCAGGTGCCGCACTTCGCCACTGCGAAACTTGTCGTACAACTCCTCACGCTCCGCCGTGCCGGTCGAACCGGTGATGATTGGGAGATCGAATCGTTCCGCAATCCGGCGCAATTGCGTGAGATACTGACCGATCACCAGGACACGCTGGTCCTGATATTGCGAAAGCAACTCGGCGATCACATCGTCCTTGGCCTCGTTCTCACTCGCAATCCGGTACTTCGCACGATGATCGGCAACGGCGTATTCCATGCGGGTCTTGTCGTCGGGCAAGGCGACGCGGACCTCGGTGCAACTGGCCGATGCAATCCACCCCTTGGTCTCGAGTTCACGCCAGGGCACGTCGTACTTCTTGGGTCCGATGAGGCTGAACACATCGCCTTCCCGGCCATCTTCCCGAATAAGTGTGGCGGTGAGCCCCAGCCGCCGGCGTGCCTGAATTGTCGCAGTGACCCGGAACACCGGTGCCGGTAACAGGTGAACTTCGTCGTAAATGATGAGCCCCCAATCACGCTGATCGAACAGCCCAAAGTGCGGGAAGTCCTCGGTCTTGTCCGGGCGGTAGGTCAGAATCTGATACGTGGCAACCGTGACCGGGCCAATCTCCTTGGTATCGCCAGTGTATTCTTTGACTTCGCTCTCGTTGAGTGTGGACTTATCCAGGATTTCCCGCTTCCACTGTTTCACCGCGGTGATGCTGGTTGTGAGAACGAGCGTGTTTTTTTGAAGCAGACACATCGCCGTGATGCCAACAATCGTTTTCCCGGCACCACAGGGCAAGACGATGACGCCGGAGCCTCCGCGAACATCGCCACCTGCATGAAACACATCCGCCGCCTCACGCTGATAATCCCGCACGTGAAACGGCACCCCATTAGCGGAAACTTCACGGAGTGCCATCGGAAGCATCGCGCCTTCGGTATACCCCGCCAGATCCTCCGCCGGGTATCCGATGGTGATGAGCGCTTGTTTGAGCACACCGCGGTGTGCTGGGCTGACCGCGAAACTGAATTCGTCAAGTTGTTCGCCCAGGTAGTCCTTCAGCTTCTTCTGCCGGGAAAGCTCCGTCAGGAGCGGGCGATCGGCACAGACCAACTTGAGTTGTTGCTCATCGACTCGTTCGAGCCGCACACGGCCATAGCGCGAAACCGTTTCCGCGATATCGGTGGGCAGGTTCTGCGGAATCGCGAACTTGGTGTACTTCTGAAGCACCGCCACCATATCGGCCGCCGTGAACCCGGCCGCTGCTGCGTTCCAAAGCGATAGGTTCGAGACCCGGTACGTATGAACGTGCTCCGGGCTCTTCTCTAGCTCCGCAAATGGTGCAAGCGCATCCCGCGCCTCAGCGTATCTGGGGTTATCCACCTCGACCAGTACCGAGCGATCGGACTGGACGATAAACGGGTTCGTCGGATGAAAATAGGGAACGGGCGAAGCCGGCGTTGGCCCACCGGCAGTGGTCGCTTTCTTCGGCGGCATGCTCACCATCGGTTGTGAGACAGGCCCGGTGATTCCAGGCCGAACATCCCATGCTACCGGGGGTGCCGGGAAGCGAGCAAGCGGAACTCGTCTGAAGATCACTCGGATTCTGCGGAAGTTGCGTGTAACCCCAGTTGCACGACCTTGGCGCAGGTGTTGTGGGAATGCACAAGTCGTCACTCGAATTTGAGCGCTCACGAAGCGGAATTCGCTGAAATTGGTTGTTGTATAGCCTGGATGGGAATCGCGGCGATGTGTCTGCGAAAACAAAATTAACCGGCCTGCTGAAGGCCTCTCCCTCCTTCAGCAGACCGGTTTTGGCTTTCGCCGGACCAGCTGAATGCACGCTTTGTGCCAACGCCTCCCAGCGAGGAAAGCAATTTGGAACATCAATTGCAAATGCTTTCGGAGTAGTGAGATACGTGATTCACTTTTCTCAGGGTGTATGCCAATTCGATTCCGGGGTTTTAACAAACGATAACTATCCAGGCACGGCGTGCCCGCTTACTGTGCAATGTGCTTAATTGAGTGGCAACACGGCCGTGTGTTGCCCGGTTCGAGCCATTCCGGGCCAGTTAACCCAGGAGTGCGCGGGCTCGGCCCGTCAGCCACGGCACGAGCGTGCCTTCATCGAAGCGACGCAGCGCCTTCCCAACCAAGACCGCGAGATGTCGCGGCAGCCAGCGCAGCCGCAACGCATGGGAATGGTTCCGCCAGAAGACCCGTTCTTCATTACACGACTGCTGCTCCAGGACCCGCCGCGATGGCCGCTTTCCATAGCTGCTGGAAACGCGGTGCCAGACGATCGCAGAGGGATCGAACCAGGTCGAATAACCGGCTCGGTAGATGCGAAAGGCCAGATCAACGTCTTCGAAGTACGCCCGGAAGTCCTCGGGAAAGCCACCCAATTGCCGCACGACTTCCCGCCGGTAGAACGCCGCGCACGCCGAAGCCCCAAAGACAACGCGGGGATGTGCGAACTCTCCAGAACGTTCGATCGATGGTGACTCCTGCGGAACTCCCGCCGCCGCCCAGACCTGACCATGCCCTCGTTTGATCGCGTACCCGCCCGAGTCGTACTCATCGCCCGCAGTGTCGATGAGCGGCGGCAAGCCGCGGGCCTCGCGTGCCGGATCATTCTGCAATACCAGCGGTGCGACCGCGGCAACCTGTTCATCGGCGAACCAGCGCAACGCGGCTTCGGCCCACCCCGCGGTCACCTCGGCATCGTCGTTGAGCAACTCGACTATTGGAGCAGTGGCCACATCCAGACCGCAATTTGCAGCGACGCAAAAGCCACCCGCCCGGCTACGTCGCACGATCAGCACACCAGGAAACTCGGCCGCTGTGCGAGAGACCGCGCCATTCGCGGAGCCATCATCGACCACAATCACTTCTGTGTTGGGTGGTGCGAAACGGCTGACACTGGCCAAGCACAGCCGCAAGAGGTCGGTTCGCTTGTAGGAAGGGATCACGATCGAAAGGCGTGGCAGTTGCTGCGGTGGCAGGGAAGACATGGTCGTGAGGGGTCGAGCCTCGTGCATGGGCACTCCTTCACGAGGTGCGGCCATCTTGCTCCGCGGCAATGGGATCGAGAAATGCAGCGGCGTATCGGATGCGACGCCGCGCTTCCCGTTCGCGTCCACTAGCGATATCACCCACCAGTTTGCGGAGCTGCCCGTAACAGCGGCTGGCGTCCCAATCCCCCCGAACAACGGCCCAACCCTGGCGCAGCGCTGCTTCGCTCCAGATGACGGCGCTCATGAAGTACGAGCGCCAACTGGGCCAGTGTTTGCGGGAGTAAGTTAAAAGGGCATGCCGGGTCATGAGTCGCAAGGGAGCAGGAACACGCCGGGCGTGGAGCGGCCAGTGGTGAGTGACTTCTAGCGAAGGATCGAAGCAGACACCCCAGCCCGCCGCGACAGCACGGTGGCAGAAGTCGACGTCTTCGTAGTAGAGGAAGAACGATTCATCGAGGCCGCCCAGTTTCCGGAAGCAATCCCGGCGAACGAGCAAGCAGCCACCTGTGACCCAGTCGACCGACTGGCGATGTGGCTCGGGGCGATGCGTGCATTTTCGCCTGGAGCGCGGCAGAAACAGCCCAGCCAATGTTCCCAGCAAGCTCGGAAACGGTCCACTTGAAGCCTGGCCCGACCCATCGCGGTTGCGCAGACGAAAGCCCACCACTCCCGTTCGCGTATCGCTGACCCATAACTTCTCGATTGCCGGCATGAGCTCATCGAGGAACCCATCTTCGACCGTGACATCGGGATTCAGCAGAAGCACCCAATCGCTGGGTGTGGCCGGAGATTGATCGTAACGAGGACGGCGTTTCGCCAGAGTGGGTTCGATCACGCCACGGTTCACCGCTCGGGCAAAGCCGAGGTTCCGGCTGAATCGGCGGATCGTGACTCCCGATAGCTTTTGAAGCTTGCGAACGACTGGGTGGAACGGCGAATGATTATCGACCACGACAACGTGAGCCGCACCTGTTCGCAGTGCAACCGAACGACGGAGTTGCCCGACAAGGCGTGCCGTGTTCCGCCACTGGCAGAAATTGACAATGACGACCGTCACGATGGGTACGACCGGAGCCGTACGCCGGTGGTGAGTGGGTGAAGCTGTCGGGAGTGTGCGGGTACGAGGTGCCGGCGCAGGCAATTCAGCGTCCGGCCGGTGCTCAGTAGGCGGCGGTGTGCCGCCAGGCGGGACTGCCAGGGCCATGCGGGATTCCTTCCCTTGGCGGATCACGGTATCCATACCCGGTCCGCGAGTCGGCGGATTCTAGGCACTTGTGCAAAAGCATGCAACTGCAACTCGCACAGCCAATTCTTAACCGCTCCAACACGATCCGGTGAGCAAGCAATCCCATGCAGCGAGATCGGAGGTCACCGCACGTTCATGTCAGAGTTCCGGCGGTAGCTCTATCAGACTTTCTTGCTTCGGGGTGGCCCCAAGATTTCTTGAAGTACAATCGCCAGCGCGAGCCCCTGCCCGGAGAGCAGCAACGTGGTCAGGTTCTTGGCGAGATCGGTTTTCGCTTCCGGCCGCGCCCGGCCCACAATCCGGGTGACACGTGTGGCC
>JBGTAO010000427.1:0-5903 GCA_041749835.1 Gemmata sp.
GAACCCGCACGACCCACTCATCTTCAACATGAGTCTGCTCGGTGGTGGGCCGATCATGGAACTGATGGTGCTGCGGCGGGTGTATGCGGATGGTCTGCGCCCCGACGCGGTACTACTCGAATACTGGCCACCGTACCTGCACGCCGACGACGTGTGGAACGAACCGAGCCGAATCGCAACCGATCGACTGCTGCCCATGGATCGGCCTCTGGTGCGTGATTACTTCCCCGATCCGGCGCACACCGAACGCCAGATGCGGCAGTATCGCACGAACCCCATCTACGCGGCCCGACAGCGGCTACTGGCCCAACTTCAACCGAAGTGGCTGCCGCACGATAAGCGGATCGACTGGACCTGGGACACGGTCGATCGCTGGGGTTGGAAGGCGGGCTTCGACTACCCACCCGGGCCAACACCGGAACGCACGGCCATGCTCGGGAAGTGTCGGCCGATCTATCAGCCACTGTTCGAGAAGTTCGCTATTGCCGCGGACGCCGATCGAGCACTGCGTGAAGCGATCGCACTGGCGCGATCGCACGGAGCGCAAGTCGGCTTGGTCTACATGCCCGAGGCGAGCGAATTCCGAAGCTGGTACACCCCGAAGATGGAACACGCGGCACAGGCTCACCTGAGCGAACTGCGCCGCGAGTTGGAGTTACCCATCATCGATGCCCGACTCTGGATGGATGACGGCCTGACTGTGGACGGCTTTCACCTGTCTCGCATCGGAGCCGGCGAATTCAGCCGCAAGTTCGGGCCAGCCGTTGCAGCAACGTTTCCACATCTGGGAGGTCAGCCTTGACCCGGAGCGTGCTGTCGCGGTTCGTTCTGCATTGGCCTCAGTTGCTGCCGCAGGCACCCACCCGGCGTGCCCACGTACAACCTCAGCGATCCCGCCGTCAGAGTGCTCGTATGGCCGTGGGCATTGGAGCGGCAACCCTGCTGATGGCGACCGTGGGAATGAGCCTGGCGCTGGAGACCGTACGGCCGGACTGGCGCGACCCCGACTTTGGGCATCGGTTGCACCGATTGCAACACCGCCTGCAACACGCGCCGGACCGACCATTGGTACTCATGCTGGGAACATCGCGCACGCAGTATGGCGTCTGCCCGAGCGCGATGGGCTTCCCCGACGAAGCCGGCCACCCGCTGATCTTCAACTTTGGGCAATCGGCTGCGCCACCGCTGAAGGTAATGCTCACATTACACCGCGTTCTTGAAGCGGGCATCACGCCCTCTGCGGTGGTCATCGAAGTGCTCCCGGTGTGGTTGGCCTCACACGGACCAGCCGTGGAGCAACTGGGCCGACGGATCGTGAACTTCTCGGCCCGCGATGTGGCTCACCTCGCGGCTGATGCGGAGAAGCCCGGTGAGCTCTGGCAAGGGTGGGCAACAGCCCGCGCCGCGCCGTGGTACTCGTCGCGGCTGATTCTGATGTCGCACTGGCAGCCACGCTGGGTTCCGTGGGTGTCTCGCGTCGATTCGTACTGGACTTCGATGCAAGAGGATGGTTTCATCCCGTTCCCCTACGAAGATCCGCCAGAATCCGTGCGTGCCACTGCTACGACCCATGCGCAGCGCGAGCTTGCTGCGGCACTGCCCGGCTTCTCGTTTGGCGATGTTTCGGTGCGAGCGCTCGAACAACTGGTGACTCAGTGCCGCAATCGGGGAATCCGGGTCGCGTTCCAGGTGCCACCGGTCTCATCCGGCTTGCGAAATTGGTTCGGGCCGGGTGTCTGGGCCAGTGGCGACGAACAGTTTCAGAAGCTGGCGCTTCAACTCGGAGTGGAGGTATTCCCGGCTCGCGAGTTGCCGGAAAGCGACTTCGTGGATGGGCATCATATGGTGCCCCGCGCGGCGAAATCATACAGCCGTTGGCTGGCCGAGACACATCTGCAATACTGGCTTCGTCGGTAGCTACTGGAGGCCGATTGCGTGCCGTAGCGCTGGGAGCATTTCCAGGTTGCAATTCGGCATCAACCGCACCTGTTCACACCGTAATTGTCTATCGTGCAACATTCGGGCGCTTTAGACTCAACACCAGATCGTCAGTCTCTTTTCTCACGATCAGATCCAGATTCCCGGAGTCCGAACTCTCTCCACGGGGCTCTCGCCATGACACAACGTACACGACGCGAAGTATTCTCGGACATCGGCAAGGGGATGTTTGCGGCTGCTGTCGGTGGCAGCCTTGCACTGGATATCGGTCTTGCTCCCGCATGGGTTGATGATGAACCCAATCGACTTGTCTTTGGCAATCTTGAACCACTCGTTGCCTACCTGCAGGACACGCCAGCGAATAAGCTGCTCCCCGGCCTCGTCGAAAAGATGCGGAATGGTACGAGCCTCAAGACACTGGTCGCAGCCGCGGCGCTGGCCAACGCACGCACGTTCGGTGGCGAGGATTACATCGGCTTCCACACGCTGATGGCACTCACGCCGGCTTACCACATGGCCCAGGAAGAGCCCCGCGAAAGCCACAAACCACTCGCCGTACTGAAGGTCCTGTATCGCAATAGCACGCGACTCGGTGAGATAGGCGGCGCGAAAAACGAAGTGCTACGCCCCGTCAAGCCTGGCGTCATTGCCAGCGGCTCCTCCGGAGGCGAACAGCTTCGCAAAGCGGTTCGGAGCGGCAACCTGGCAGCGGCTGAGCAAACGTTCGCAGCAATCGCCAGTGGTACTCCTCAAGAGGCACTGGATCAGTTGATGGTGATGGTTGATGACGGTGCCGAGGTTCACCGGATTGTGCTCGTGTCGCGTTCCTGGGATCTCATCGATTTCGTTGGAGCCGAGCGAGCAGACACTCTGCTTCGGCAGTCCGTTCACTACTGCCTCAACTCTGAAAAGAACCTCGCGTACCATCAGGAGGTCCGTAGTGTGCTGCCAAAAGTTCTGGATCAGTACAAGTTACTCGGGACCAAAGCGGGTGCAAAAGTAGCAGACGATGCCTGGGTCGCAACGCTCGCAGAGACGATTTTCAAAAGCACTCCGAGCCAGGCTGCCGACGCCACCGCAGCCGCACTCGCCGAGGGAATATCGGCCGATGCGATCAGTCAATCGATCGGCATGGCCGCGAATCAGTTGGTCCTGCGCGACAACGGCCGTCCGAAAGCCGAAGCACCCGGGAAACCGGCCGGGAGCATCCACGGCGATTCCATTGGCGTTCATGCGTGCGACTCGGCTCACGCCTGGCGGAACCTGTCGCGGGCCGGTGACCGCAGAACCCAGGTCACGAGCCTGATCCTGGCAAGCTACCAGGTCGCGCGGGACCGCTCGAGCCGCGGTGGAGAGTTCCTGACATGGGGCCCCTATCCGCGCGCCGAGCAACTGGACCAGGTACGAGATCTACCGAGCGAGAGCCTTCTGAAGGAACTGGATCGCGCGATTCGCGACAAGGACCAGGCTCGCGCTGCAGCCCTGACACATCGGCTCGGGAAACAATCGCGTGATCAATCGGCCGCGGTCTTTGCGCTGTTCCGTGGCTTTGCGGTGAGCGAGGATGGTGCCCTGCATGCCGAGAAGTTTTACCGGACGACCTCAGAAGAATTCCTCAATGCACGACTGGCTTATCGCTGGAACCAACTCGTGGCACTTGCTCGAGTCACGGCGAGCGAATACGGGTTGCCTGCACCGGGTTACCAGGAGTCGTGTGAGTTGCTGAAGGGTTGACGAAAATGCGGAACTGCGGTCCGGTCGACCGCGCTCCCAGGGAAGCGGCGGCTGGTTGCAGACCGAGTCGCCGCACGATCCGGATGCGTCCCGTTCGCTATTCTTGTCCCTTCGGCCGCTTGCGGTAGCGGTACCGAAACACCTCGGCCATGAGGTTATCGACTGGTGCGAACTGATCGGTCAGGATGATCCGCGGGCCCGCATCGAGCAAGGGTTGAATCTTCTCCTGCGGAATGCGCTGCGTCCAGAACGGAACGCTCACTTCACCCACATCGGGGCTTGCGGCCATCGACAACAGCGCGTGCGGCATGGCGGCCGGGGATTGTGTTCCGGCTGTGGCTGCGCCCCAGACGGTGGAAGCCGCCACCCCCGGAATCAGTGCCTGCCGGAATTGCCGCATCACAGCAGTGTGCAGTACGCTTTCATCGAACGGCTGATCCGAAGCGTAGATCACATACACCTGCCGCTGGTTCAGCTCGAGCGCTTCCGCGGTGAGTATCGCGATATTCCCGGGTGGATACGTTTCTTGCAGTGTGTGGAACGCGGCCTTCCACAGCTTGCCATACTCCAGGGAATCGATGATCGTGAGCAGGTACACTCCGTTGGGTTTGAGCGCCTTCTTGACCGCATCGTTGTACTCCTTGGTCATCAGGTGCGAAGGCACGGAAAGATCGTTGACCGCGTCCTGAATGATCAAGTCGTAGGTGCCGGGTTTCACCTTCTCGGCCACGAATTGCCGGCCGTCCATGTGAACGATGTCGAGCCCCTCGTAATCCTTGAGCCCCAGATGCTCGCGGGCCACCTGCGTGACTCCGGGATCGATCTCGACCACATCCATGCGTGTCTCGGGGAGCATCTCCATGGCATAGCGTGGGAATGTGTACCCGCCGCCACCGATTACGAGAACGCGCGGGTTGGGGCTATTCGCTCGCGCCCCGCGCAGGAACTCCATCTGCGTGTGTTCGTGCTTGTAGTACAGGAACCCCGGATCTTCCGGATCGACACTGGAGTGAATGAGGTGATCCAGCGTGAGCTTGCGCATCCCCGTGGGTCGCCCGAAGGGATCGCGATCCTGGGTCACCTTGATGGTGTAGTAGTTCGTCTCCAGTTGCGCGATCAGATCTTCGTCATCCCCCATGTGCCGGTTGGTCAGCACGAAGCCTCCGGTGACGCCCCCGAGCACGATGCTGAACAGATAGAGCATGGGGTTATTGTTCCAGACACGCGCCACCAGTACGCTCGTGAGCGTGAGAATCAGCGACACCCCCAAGAGCGTGCGGTACATGCCGAATTCCGACAGCAGCACATAGCCCGCAATAAAGGTGCCCGCGATCGCGCCGGCCGTGCTCCAGGCATAAACTCGGCCAGCTACTCGCCCTACGTGAGCCACATCGGGCACCGCGAGCCGAATGACCTGCGGCGAAACCATACCCAGCACGAACATGGGAAGAAAGAAGAAGCTAAAGGTCCAACCGATCACCTGAGTGATCGGGTCGAGATCATCGAATGTGCCACGGCGTGTCACCACGGCCATGGTCACGAAGAGCAGCACCGTGCCCGCTCCGGCGAAAATCAGAGTGGTCGCCAGTGAGTACCGTGGGTTCACGCGACTCTCCGCCCGGTTCACGCGGTCGGCCAGTTGCCCACCCAGGAAGTTGCCCAGCGCCGTTCCAGCTAACATAACACCGATGATCCCCGTCCAGGTGAACAGCGAGACACCCACAAACTGCGCCAACACACGCGAAGCCGTGAGTTCCAGCGTCATTCCACCGAAACTGGCCAGGAACACGATGACATAGGCCAGGCGGATATCCGAGAACGCAAACGGGTTCGTCTGCGAAACAGGTTCGGCCTTCCAGGGAGTTCCCGGTGCTGCGGCTGCGGGTTCCACCGTTGTGTCACGCAGCATGACGAGCGTCGCCACGCTCAGAATCACCAGCACCCCGGCTGCCACGAACACCAGCGTGTTGATCGTAAACGTCGGGATCAGCACAAACCCCGCGAGATAGTTGCCCAACAGGCAACCCAGTGTGCTGAGCGCGAAGATGAGCCCCGCAACCCGGCCGGTCCGGGAGACATCGGGTAAACCGAGCTTAATGGCCAGCGGTGTCAGGAGGCTCAAGACAAACCCGGCTGGCAAACAGAGCAAGAAGGCGAGCACCGGGATGCGTGGCCGGAGCGGTATCGATTGGTACAGCCCGGTCGCTTCGAAGATCAGCGGCAACACGGCC
>JBGTAO010000428.1:0-12867 GCA_041749835.1 Gemmata sp.
TTCCGGGCTCCAACTCCGCAGCGAGCTTGTTCGCTGCTCCTTGCGGGATAAAGACCTCGAAGCGAGTCGCCCCGGCCACCAGTGTCACGCCCAGCCAGTCCTTCAAGTGTCGGGTTTCCACCACTTCGCCGACTGTGCGAACGATCATTTGCTGACACGAACCGCTCATCAGCCCGGAGGGTTCCGTCTGCTGAGGCTCGGGAACGCGGCCCACTCCGGTCACCTGGATCGTCGCTCGATTGAGCGTTACGCTGTGGCCGCTGATTTGGAGGATTCCATACGCCTCGACTTGGTCTCCAATCGAAACGGTCTGCGGCTTGTCGAGCCACACCGAAGCGCCACCGCTCGAATCTTGCAGCACGACCAGGTCCGAGAACGGCGTTGCCGTGACCACGCCAGCGATCTTGACCCGGCGTGCCCCCGGGTGCGGAGCGGGGGTGAAACTCAACAAGTGATCGATCAGGCGGGGTGGGGAATGCATGTCGCCGAATCGTTCAACCTGGAAGAGCGGAATCATCGGCACATGCGACAGGTAGATCTTGGGCGGCCCCGAGATGACACGGTTCTTGAAGCTGGGTACACAAACGCCACGAACCGAGAGCACCATCCCGATCAGATTTTGCGTCTGCATGGCCTGGTGCTCGCCGGGAATCACGAGCACGCCCGAGTGCTGAGCCGTGTGGACTTCGATCCGTGTGACCCCCGAACCAATCGCGACGCTCCGGACGATCACCCAGGCTTGCACCCATTGCCCATCGAGCCAACGTGAGTCTTCGGCAGAAAGGCTGAACGGGAGCGGTTCCGGCAACTTCTGCTCGCCTACTACCTTTACACTCTGGGCGATCAGGCAAGGGGAGAATTGCCCTGAGTCGGAAACGCCTACGAGTTCGACCTGATCGCCTTGCTTCAACTCGGAGGCCAAGGGTGTGGGGTGAACGTAGATCCCGGCCGACGAATCTTGGAGCCAGAAGTCGTTGAGGTGCTCATTGATCTGCGTCACGACGCCTGTGATCCGCACGGGGTATTGGCGATTGGCTTCGGTGGGTGACAGATTGCGGACTTGTTGGGCACTGGTCAGGGGCGGCCGAAACTCGAGTTCGAGCCATTTGGCATGGGCGTGCGGACCCACGGACACGATCAAGAGCAGGCACGCAGTGAAGTGAGCAGCCACAGCGTTTCCCGGTGAGATTGCAAGGATGTGGAGATAGGATACCGCACATCTCTACACACAGGAACCAGCACTTCGCGGAATCGGGGTGGAAGGGTGGGCGAGCCGGCACGCGGGCCATCGTTACCCCAACCAACTGGGCAATTCCCCAGCAGGCGGAAGCTTGACCACGGTCACATTGGTGATGTGCGGATGGCCCTTCACGGCAAGCACGGCCTGTTCCGGTGGTGGGCTATCGAGGTTCAAAATACCAATCGCCTCGCCGCCCTGTGCTTGCCGGCCAACGGTCATCTGGGCAATGTTCACCGAGTGCGTGCCAAAGATCGTGCCGACAAAACCGATTAGCCCTGGAACATCTTGGTGCTGGAACAGAAGCAGTACACCATCCAGATAGCCTTCCATGCGGTACGGCCCCAGTTGAACGAGCCGCACATACTGATCGCCGAACAGCGTGCCCGCGGCAATGGTGGTGCCCTGATCGGTTTCAACCTCGGCGTGCAGCAACGCGGCGAAGTCGCCCTTCTTGGGGTTGGACGATTCCACGATCTCGATGCCGCGTTCCCGGGCGAGCACCTCGGCATTCACCAGGTTCACCCCCTGGCTGAGGCGAAATTCGAGCAACCCCGCCGTGAAGGCCGCGGTCAGCAACCGCGTCTTCTTCCCCGCAAGTTCCCCCTTGTAGGTGAGGGTGGCCTTGCGAACCGGGCCGTGGGCGAGTTGCGCATGGAGCAACCCCAACCGCCGGGCCAGATCGATATACGGCCGCACCTCGGCCAACTCCTTGGGATCGACCGATGCCATGTTCACGGCATTGGCGATCTGACCCTTTAGTAGGAAGTCCGCGATGAGTTGCGCGGCCTCGACGGCCACGTTCTCTTGCGCTTCCACCGTACTGGCACCCAGGTGCGGCGTGAGTACCACATTGGGCGCTTTAACCAGCGGATTGTCTGCGGTAATCGGTTCCACCGTGAAGACATCGATTCCCGCACCGGCGATGGTTCCCGCGGTAAGCGCTTCGGCGAGTGCGTGTTCATCCACGATGCCACCGCGAGCGACATTAAGAATGCGAGCACTCTTCTTCATCATGCTCAGTTCACGGGCGCCAATCAGGCTCTTGGTTTCGTCGCTCAGTGGCACATGGATCGTGAGGAAATCGACCTTCGGGAGGAGTTCGTCGAGTGAGCCCGCGACGTCGTAGCCGAGTTCCGCAGCGCGTGCAGCGGTCACGAAGGGGTCCAGTGCGATCACGCGGAGATCGAGCCCCTGGGCCCGGCGTGCGACCTCGCGGCCAATCCGCCCAAGTCCGACGACACCGAGCGTCTTGCCGGCGATCTGCATTCCCACAAACTTGTTCCGATCCCAGCCGCCCGCTTTCATGACGGCGTCGGCCTGAGGGACACGGCGAGCCATGGCGAGCATCAGGGCGATGGTGTGCTCGGCGGCCGAGATCGTGTTCCCACCCGGCGTATTCATGACCACGACACCTTTGCGGGTCGCGGCGGGAACGTCGATGTTATCGACACCGACACCAGCGCGGGCCACGGCACGCAACTTCCCGGGGTTCTCCAGGCACTCCGCAGTGATCTTGGGCTGCGAGCGAACAATGCATGCATCGAACTCGCGCAGCACGGCGGCCAGTTCCTCGCCTTTGAGGCCCAGCCGAGTTTCGACTTCCAGCCCTGCGGCCAGTAGCAGTTCGATCCCGGCGGCTTCGAGTTTGTCGGCAATCAACACGCGCGGCATTTCGGTTCAGTTCCTTGGGTGGAGAAAGCTGTCGCGGTTACTGTAGCGGAGCCGGTGCAAATGCGTAGCCGCGACGCCACAGAGAATGCACGATCGGGGTGAACCGATCGCAGCATCTCCACGGCGTCGCGGCTTCAGAGTATCAGCAGGCATCAGCGGAGCCGCCACTCGATGCGGCGCTGCCCGGTCTGGTTGTCCACGTACAGCACTTCCGATTCATTGATCGACGTGACGCGGAACGACGAGACCTGTCCGATCGTATTGCGAACGGTCGAGGCCGTCGGTGTGAAGATCACATCGCTATCCCGAACACGCCAGTTGCCGCTCACGCGATCTTCTTGATTGAATAGCTTGCGGAAGCCACGCTTGAACGTCGTGATGCGGGTAAAGGTGCCACCGGGGTTCACGGTCAGCCGCATCACTTCGTTATCGTTCTGGTGGCCCCAGGTTCCAGGCAGCATCTCCCGGATGCGCTCTTGCGTGGGTGCCGCGTTGTTTGCCGCCGGCGAAACTTCTGCAGCCGGGGGCGGTGGTGCAGGAGGTGGCGGCGGTGGATTCTGCACCCGTTGCAAGGTCATCTGGAAGGTATCGCTGCCCGGTAGCGATGCCATCATGGTCGGCCGCGATTCCGACTCGGAACCGCGCAAACAGATCATGAGGACATCACCATCACGCATGTAGATGCCACGGCTTCCCACACGCAAATCGCCAGCAATGTCGATGGTGCGCGGGCTGACATTCGGATTGGTCACAAAGGCGAGTGTGTTGGTCTTGCCGTTAGGGCGTGTGAACGAAGCGAGTTGAGACCGGATGTGGAGCCGGGCGTCCTTGATCAGCGTCTCTTGAATCGTTTCCAGCGGGAGGAGCTTGCCATCTTCGATGACCGACACGATCTCCCAGGTACCGTCGAGCGATTCCGAAGCCACGGGCGGCCCGGCCGCCGCAGGTTGAGCGGCTGTAGCGTGAGTGCTCACTCCGTGGCGAGCATTCATGAGCAGTGCGGCACCGCCAACAGCGATCGCCGCACACACCAGTATCAGGCGTAGCATGGGACTCCTTTCCAGGGTGTTGGATCTGCGAACCAAGTAGCAGCGGCAGTATCCTCACTTGTCCGCTTTCCCTGCAAGCCCGATCTTTCAGTCTTCGTGGTGAGCGTACTTCTTGGGGTTGAAGCCTTCCCAGATCACCTTTTTGACATCACCACCAATGTCGATGCTCAACGTGAGCGTGAGGATCTCCTCGGCTTTGAGCCACGGTGTTTTGGCGACGTAGTGCGAGCACTTCCCCTCGGTGTCGACCTTGCGCTCGGCTTGCGGTGCGGGTTCGAACTGCAACGTCTTCTCCGTGCCGTCGGCCAGGGTGACCTTGGCCGTCAGTTTGCCCTGTGTCACCAGTGCGGGCTTGGGTTCCTTTTCCAGCGTTTCCAGGAAGATATCCAACTCGTTGCCATTGGCCTTCGACAAGTGCGCGGTGAGCGCCGCGTGATATACCTTGCCCTCGAGTTTCACATCTTCGAGCATCATCTTGTCGCGTTCGTGGACATGATCGTGATCGTCGTCGTGCTTGTTCGAGAAGTTACTGGGCTTGGTCGTGTCGTTGCAGCCCATCAGGGCAACACCGAGGCTCATGAAGAACGCCAGAGCAACAGAAGTACGATTCACAACAGATCTCCAGTTGTGGGTGCAGAACGAGAACATGGAATTGGGGTCATTTATCGGGAAGTGGCTCGTCGTTGAAGAGGGCGCTGATCGATTCATTCCCGTGAATGCGGGTGACGGCGTTGGCGATGAGCGTAGCCACCGAGATCACCTTGATGTTCGGCAGTTGCTTTTCGGGGGGTAACGGAACGCTGTCGGTGATGGCGATCTGATCAATCTCGGCCGCCTTGAGCTTCTCGATCGCGGGACCGCACAGCACACCGTGAGTGGCGCACACATACACCGATTTGGCACCGTGCGTGCGTGCGACGTTCACTGCCCCCACAATGGTTCCGGCGGTAGATATCATGTCGTCGTAGATGATGACCGCTTTGCCATCAACAGGTGCGCCGATCAGGTGCCCATGCTTGATTTCGGTCGCGCTCGTGCGCCGTTTATCGGCGACCGCTACCTTGCCACCGACATGCTTCTGGAAGTCCAACGCTTTCTTCACGCTCCCTTCGTCGGGGCTCAGCACGACCAGTTCGTCCTGGGGTATCCCCAAACTGCGCACATGGCGGGCGACTTCCTTGACGGCGTACAAATGATCGACCGGGATATCGAAGAAGCCTTGAATCTGCGCGGCGTGAAGATCGAGCGCCAACACGCGATCGGCCCCGGCGCGGGTGATGAGGTTGGCCACCAGTTTCGCCGAGATGGGAACGCGGCCTTTGTCCTTGCGATCCTGGCGGGCATAGCCGTAATACGGCAACACCGCGGTCACGCGGGCGGGGCTGGCACGCTTGAAGGCGTCCAGCATGATGAGCAGTTCCATCAGGTTCTGATTCACCGGCGTGCAGGTCGGTTGAATCACGAAGACATCGCGGCCACGGACATCTTCATCGATGGAAACTTTGGTCTCGCCATCGGGAAAATCCGACAGATTGACATGCCCCAGCGGCACCCCCAAGTTCTTGGCGATGTTGTCTGCCAGAGGGCGGTTGGCCCGACCGCTGAAGAGCTTGAGCTTGTGGTTGTTGCCGTTCCCAAACACCGCCGTGCCTCCTGACTGGCAGATCCAACGAGTTGCATTATGGGGTCGATCGGCACCCGATGCCAGTGAATCGTTCCCCTGAACTCTCCAGACTATGCCCAATCGGCCCTTGTTGCACCGCTGGGTCACCGCGTATTCTAGACATTCCTACCCTACACGCTCTTCCTGTGCTGCGTCGAGGTTCTTGCCGATGCTGTTCTCTCTCTCCCGGATCGTTCCGATTGTTGCGTGCCTCGCCACGCTCCTGGGCCTCGTCGCCACGACACCCGGCTCGCAAAAGCTCGACCCGGACCATGTGGCGAAGATGGCCAAAGGGACCGATCTGTTCAAGAGCTCGGTGCGGGGCATTCTTCAGGCCAAGTGCGTGAAGTGCCACAGCGGTGATCGGATCGAAGGCGAGTTCGACATGGGCACGCACGAAACGCTGCTCAAAGGTGGAGCACGCGGGGCCGGGCTCGTTCCGGGTGACCACAAGAAAAGCCTGCTCTGGCAACTGACGGCTCACGAAAAGGAGCCGCACATGCCCCACGAACGAGCCAAGCTCCCGGTCACGGACATCGCGAAGATCGCCGAGTGGATCGACCTGGGCGCGCCCTACGACAAGCCGTTCGTGGAGGAATCCGACGCCTGGACCCGCAAGGTGATCGCTCCCGAACTCAAGAAGCACTGGGCGTACCTGCCGCTTCGAGAAGCACGGAACGTCCACCGGGAAACCGCCAACCCGATCGATGGCTTTCTTCGCGCGAAACTCGAAGCGGCCGGGCTGAAGCCGAACGCACCAGACGACAAGCGAACCCTGATTCGCCGGGTGTATCTCGATCTGATTGGCTTGCCCCCCACGCCGGAACAGGTGGAGGCGTTCCTGGCGGACGATTCACCCGCTGCGTTCGAGAAGGTTGTGGAGGGGTTGCTCGCCTCTGCGCATTTCGGGGAGAAGCAAGCCCGGCACTGGCTCGATCTGGTGCGCTTCGCCGAAAGCCACGGCTTCGAGCACGATTACGACCGCCCGACCGCCTACCACTACCGCGACTTCGTGATCAAGGCGATCAACCAGGATCTACCCTTCGATACGTTCACGAAATGGCAAATTGCTGGCGATGAACTTGCGCCCAACAACCCGCTGGCGATGATGGCCACGGGCTACCTGGCGGCGGGCGTTCACAGCACTCAGATCACCAAGAACGAAGTCGAGAAGCACCGCTACGATGAACTCGACGATATCGTTGGCAACATTGGCACCACGTTCCTGGGGCTCACTGTCGGGTGTGCACGCTGTCACGATCACAAGTACGACGCCTTTCCGGCCCGCGATTACTACCGTATGCTCTCGGCCTTCACCACGGTGGTGCGCAGCGAGGTGGAACTCGATCTCGACCCGGCGGGTTACCAGAAAGCGCGGACCGCATTCGAAACGGAGCACCAGAAGTTTATCGCTGCCGTGATGGCCTACGAGAACGAACAGCTTCCGGAGCGGTTCCTGGCCTGGGAGAAAACCCGCGGTGACAAGGCCCTGTCATTCGACTGGATCACTCCGGTCGTTGGAACGCTGAAATCGGCCGGTGGTGCCACCCTGACACCCCAGCCCGACGGCAGCATTCTCGTCCATGGCAAGAACCCCACGACCGAGACACTGACGCTGGAATTCACCACGAAGCAGCGAGACATCCGTTCGCTACGCCTGGAAGCACTCGCGGATTCGGCGCTAGTGAAACGCGGCCCGGGCCGTGCGACCAATGGCAACTTCGCGCTCTCCGATCTTCGCGTGACCATCCAACCGCAGGCCAACCCGGACGCCGCACCAACTGCGGTCAAGCTTACCAATCCCCGGGCGAGCTTCGAACAGAAGAGCCTGCCCGTGGCCGCCGCGATCGACGACAACCCGACGACCGCCTGGGCCGTCGACCCGCAGCTCGGCAAGGATCAAGCCGCTGCGTTCAGCTTTGAGAAGCCTATTGGCTTCCCCGAAGGAACGCGCTTCACGATCACGCTCTCGTTCAACAACAACACCGGGCATGGCATGGGGAAGCCCCGGGTTGCTCTCTCGACCGCCGAGAAGCCAGAACTGATGGTGCACGCCGTGACCGAAGCCACGCGGCTCGCGCTCAGCACGCCCGCTGCCACACGCACAGCCGAGCAAACGGCGCTCGCGGTGAAGTGGTTCGCACCCCAGGACGCCGAGTACCAGAAGCTCGTGAAGGCCGAGCGTGAGCACCTGGCAAAGGCACCCAAGCCGAACGTGGTGAAGGCGCTCGTCTCGACTGAGGGGTTGCCGGCAGTGAAGCTCCACACGCAGGGCGACGACTTCCTGAAGCAAACGCACTTCCTGCGCCGCGGCGACGCGAACCAAAAATCCGGAGTCGCGCCCGTGTCGTTCTTGCAGGTGTTGATGCCGAACCCCGAGGCGCAATCGAAGTGGGTGAAGCCCGCACCTGCCGGGAGTCGAACGAGCTTCCAGCGAGCCGCATTCGCGGACTGGATGACCGACTGCATCGATGGCGCGGGGCAACTGCTCGCCCGAGTGATCGTGAATCGCCTCTGGCAGCACCACTTCGGCCGCGGCATTGTGAACTCCGTCAGCGATTTTGGAGTTCGCGGCGATCCGCCTTCGCACCCGGAGTTGCTCGATTTCCTCGCCAGCGAATTGATCCGCGGTGGTTGGAAGCTCAAGCCCATCCACAAGCTCATGGTCACCAGCGCCGCCTATCAGCAGAGTTCGCAACGCGACGAAGCCAAGGCGAAGCTCGATCCCGAGAACAAACTGGTGTGGCGACAACCGGTGCGCCGTTTGAGTGCCGAAGTGATCCGCGATTCCATCCTGGCCGTGAGCGGGAAGCTGAACACCACCATGTACGGGCCGGGGCATCTCAGCGAAGAGAGCCCGCGCCGCAGCATCTACTTCACGATGAAGCGGAGCAAGCTCATCCCGGCGTTGGTGGTCTTCGATGCACCCGATGGAACCGTCGGCGTTGGCGATCGACCAACCACGACTATCGCCCCGCAAGCGTTACACCTGATGAATAACCCGCACGTTCGCGGTGCCGCACACGGATTCGCCAGGCGTGTGCTGGGCGATGGCAAGATCGGCAATGCGGAGGCTGTGAAGCAGGCGTACCTCCTGGCGTTGTGTCGCCCACCGACCGCGAGTGAACAGACCGAAGGCGTCGCGTTTCTGACTGGGAAGACCGGCGAGGCACGGCAAATCGCGCTGGCCGACTTCTGCCAGGTGCTGTTCTGTTTGAACGAGTTCGTCTACACCGATTAACGCTGAAGCTGAGGCGAGCGGGAGGTGTGAGCCTCCCGGTGCTGTGCGTTCGGAATCGCATGCAGCGGTGCTTACTTGTCGAACGCTTTCTTCTGCGCGGCTTCCCGGATCGGATCGTGCAGGTCCGAGAAGTAGTAGAAGAAGTTGGAGGCGGTCTTCTCGCCAAGAGCAAAATCGAAATAGACACGGGAACCACCCCGGGGCCACTCGACGCCATCCACGGTCAGGGTGTCGATGACGCCGCTGGCGCTTTCACCCGCTTTCAATTGCACCGGCTTCGCCGCCGTGGCTTTGCCCGCCCCACCGAACAGCAGCGGTTGATTGTTCACCAGCACGAGCATGCTATCGGCCCAGAAGATTGTCTTGCCGTCGGTGAGCAGCGCGGGCACTTCGATCGGCTTGTCCGTGGTGTTCTTCACGGTCACTTTGAACTGACCATCGCCGAACGGGTTTTTGAATTCTTGCACCTTCTGGGGAATCACCTGTTCCACGGTCAGTTGCACTGCGTCGCCGGCCATCAATGCCGGGCGGCCCGACTTCGAGCAAGCTGTCCCGGCGGGTTTCGGTGCTCCTTCGGGCCACGCTCGAATCTTCAACCCGGCCCACGGCGACACCGGCTTGCCCGCGTCAATCGTCCAGCCCACCGGTAACGCGAGCAGTGCCTTGGCCGTGGTGATCGTGTCCACATCGGCCGGGCCGATGTGTGTGACCACCCAGCCGTTCCCGCTCTTCTTGGCGGCAACCAGGAACTTCTCGTTCGCCGGAAACACCGGAGCGTTGCGCTGTCGAGCCTGATAGGCAAAGCCCGCCGCGTCCGGCTTCTTGCCACGCAGCGTTTCGCTGGCTTCAAACGACAATGTGATGTTGTGGATGGGCGGATCGCTAAGTGCCACCGGGCCGGCCTTGGCTGCCGTAACCTTTCCGACAAACACCCACTGCCCCGCTGCGACTGCCGCGAGTGGATCGGGCTCGGCTGCCGAAAGCGACGAACACGATAGCGCCGCGAGGATGGCCGCGCAACAGGCGCGAAAATCGCTGGAACCCAGCATGAGAGTCTCCTGAAAGTAACGCTGTGATCTGGGAAAGGCACAATCGACGGATTTCACGCATCTCGGTGCGAGGTGCTCGCTACACTTGGACGCATGTCTGTGCTCACTCAACTATTGTCCGCAGCAGCAACCGGCAATGCTCAGGCCGCTCCCGGGTTGCTTGATGCCCACGCGTACCCGGAAAGATCACTTCCCGAGAGCCGCCGAGATCATGGTGCTCGTTTTGCGGATACTGCGAGGTTTCCTGCTCGAAAGCGGTGATGGCGCTGTTGTACCATCAGACATGTCACCACCGGAGGCTCACATGAACCCCAATGACCCGACCAAACCCGCCGAGCCCGCTGACGCGACCCCCACCCATGGCCATCCCGATTCCCTGGAAAGCCAGGCCGCCTGGGAAGCCGCACTCGCTGCCCCTTTGACCATTGGCATCACCGCGTCCCACACCCGCACCGCGGAACCCGATGCTGGCACCGTGGTCGGTGGGAAGTACATGCTGGCCGACCCCATTGGCGAAGGCGGCATGGGCTCAGTGTGGCGAGCCAAACAGACGGAGCCCGTGAAGCGCGATGTGGCGGTCAAGCTGATCAAGGCCGGTATGGATTCGAAACAAGTGCTGGCCCGCTTCGAAGCAGAGCGGCAAGCGCTGGCGCTCATGGACCACCCGAACATCGCCAAGGTGCTCGATGGCGGCTTGCATGAGCAACGGCCGTACTTCGTGATGGAACTGGTGAAGGGCGTACCGATCACCAATCACTGCGATACATACCGGCTGACACCCAAGCAACGACTCGAATTGTTTGTGTCCGTGTGCAACGCGATTCAGCATGCCCACCAGAAGGGGATCATTCACCGCGACATCAAACCATCGAATGTGCTGGTGGCGTTGTACGACGACAAGCCGGTGGTGAAGGTGATCGATTTCGGTGTGGCGAAGGCGACCGGCGCGGCACTCACGGAACAGACGATTGATACGGGAATCGGCGGCCTCGTCGGTACTCCGCAGTACATGAGCCCCGAGCAGGCGACGCTCAACAACATCGACATCGATACACGGTCCGATGTGTACGCACTGGGCGTGCTGCTGTACGAGTTGCTCGTCGGTTCGCCGCCATTTTCGAAGAAGGATCTGGAGAAGAAAGGGTTGCTGGAAATCCTCCGCGTGGTCCGGGAAGAAGAGCCCCCGCGGCCGAGCACCAAGCTCAGCACCGCGGATACGTTGCCGAGCATCTCGGCGAACCGGAACACCGAGCCGAAGAAGCTGACGGGTCTGTTGCGGAACGAGCTGGATTGGATCGTGATGAAGGCGTTGGAAAAGGATCGCACTCGGCGTTACGAGACGGCTAACGCCTTCGCCGCCGATGTGCAACGCTATCTGGCGGGTGAGGCGGTACTGGCCCACCCACCGGGCCGAGCCTATCGGCTCCGGAAGTTCGTCCGGCGAAACAAGGGGCAGGTGATCGCCGCCAGTCTGGTGTTCTTCGCGCTGCTTGCTGGCATCATTGGGACGTCACTGGGGTTGGTCCGGGCCGAACAGGCGAAGGAGCGGGAGGTAGACCGTGCCGAAGGTGAGCGACTGGCGAAGCTGGATGCCGAGGAAAAGAAACGCTTGGCGGAACAAGCAGTCGCAGCCGAGATGCAAGCCAAGGAAGACGCCGTGAAGAACCTCGTGTTCGCCAAGAAAGGGAACGAGATTCTCGGGTCGGTGTTCTCGAGGCTGGACCCAGATGCGAACTACGCCACTTTGGGAGCGTTCTCACAGGCATTGAAGGAGAACCTGAAGAATGCGGTCCAGGAACTGGAAGGTTCGGCGATTGGCGATCCGCTCACGGTGGCTCAGATGCAGAAGACACTGGGGCTATCATTACTCGGCCTGGGTGATCCACACCAAGCCATCATTCTGCTTGAAAAATCGCGTGATACGAGGGTGGCCCGGTTGGGCTCTGATCACCCCGATACCCTCACGAGCATGAACAACCTGGCGGTAGCTTATAAAGTCGTCGGGAAGCTGGATTTGGCTTTGCCGCTTTTGGAAGAGACGCTCAAACTTCGTACGGCCAAGCTGGGCCCCGATCACCCCAGCACCCTCACGAGCATGAACAACCTAGCGATGGGCTACCGGTCGGCGGGGAAGCTGGATTTGGTATTGCCGCTCTTGGAAGTGACGTTCAGACTGCGGAAGGTCAAGCTGGGCCCCGACCATCCCGACACCCTCACGAGCATGAATAACCTGGCGGTAGCTTATAAAGTCGTCGGGAAGCTGGATTTGGCTTTGCCGCTTTTGGAAGAGACGCTCAAACTTCGTACGGCCCAACTGGGCCCCGACCACCCCGATACGCTCACCAGCATGAGCAACCTGGCAACGGGCTACCAGGATGCCGGGAATCTGGATCTGGCATTGCCACTCTTGGAAGAGACACACAAACTGATGAAGGCCAAGCTCGGGTCCGATCACCCCGACACGCTCACCAGCATGAACAACCTCGCGTCGGGCTACCGAGATACTGGGAAGCTGGATTTGGCTTTGCCACTCTTCGAAGAGACGCTCAAACTGCGCATGGCCCAGCTGGGTCCCGATCACCGCGGCACCCTGACCAGCATGAACAACCTGGCGACGGGCTACCGGCTGGCCGGGAAGCTGGATTTGGCTTTGCCACTCTTCGAAGAGACGCTCAAACTAACGAAGGTTCTGCAGGGGCCGGATCACCCCGAAACCCTCACCAGCATGAACAACCTGGCGGGAGCTTATCACGCCGTCGGGAAGGAATCCCTGGCATTGCCGCTTTTGGAAGAGACGCTCAAACTGCGGACGGCCAAGCTGGGCCTCGACCACCCCGACACGCTCACCAGCATGAACAACCTGGCGTTGAGCTACCAGGCGGTGGGGAAGTTGGATTTGGCATTGCCGCTTTTGGAAGAGACGCTCAAACTGCGGACGGCCAAGCTGGGCCTCG
>JBGTAO010000429.1:0-12128 GCA_041749835.1 Gemmata sp.
GATCGCTTGGGGATTCTCTGCTGCCTTCAGGCGAAGGAACCGGCAGAGGTCAATAGGTGCATCGAGAGGAGGGCCGGAGATGGGCATGGCGTTTCCAAGTTTCGACGTGTTGCGGATAGTCTGTTGGCAGTCGATTTCGGATTCACGTGTTTGTCAAGTGATCGCGCCCTGACAACTGGAGCCACTACCTGCGGTACAGCCATAGCAGTGTTGACCCGTCAGGATCGTGCGACTGGAAAGACTCGGGCTCTGGAAATCGCGGATGTGCCGCGGTTGGGCTGAATCGAGAGGAAGCCCGAGCATCTGGTTGAAGTCACAATCGGCAAGCGTACCGTCCCAGTTGACGGACAGCATCGACCGACACATCACACCCTCGACAGCAGCCGGGTTGAAGGCGTCGATCAGTTTCTGCATGTAGGCTTCGTATTGGCCATTCCGAATCAAATCGTCGAGGAACCGGCTAATTGGCATGTTCGTGATTGTGTAGAGTCGGTTGAAGTGGATGCCAAACCGTGCCGCCAGTTCCTGGCGATAAGCCTGTTCCAGTTTCTGTTGGGGCGGGCTGATGCTCGGCCCCACCGGATTGTAAACCAGCGCGAGCGTGAGGTCCGATTCCGGATTGCCGTAACCCAGAGCATTGAGCCGTTGCAGTGCCGTGATGGATTTGGCAAAGACACCGTCACCACGCTGTCGATCAGTATTCTCGGGACCGTAGCACGGGAGTGATGCAACCACTTCGACCTGGTTCCGTGCGAGGAATTCCGGTAAATCGCAGAAACCCGGGGCAAGCAGAATTGTCAGGTTGCAGCGATCAATCACACGGCGTCCCAGCTTGCGTGCTTCCTCCACGAACCAGCGGAAATGGGGATTCATCTCGGGAGCACCACCGGTCATGTCCAGGGTAGGGATATTCCCTGCCACGAGTGCCTGAAGGCACAATTCCATTGTCTCCCGATCCATGACTTCGCGCCGCTCGGGTCCGGCATCCACGTGGCAGTGGTGGCACGTTTGATTACAAAGTTTGCCCACGTTGACCTGAAGGACTTCGATACCCTTGGCTCGCAACTCAGCCCAACCCACAGCTCTGATCAGATCATGAAAACGTGGAAAGTTACCGCGTTCGTTGATCACACTCAACTGAACCTTGGGTTGGGCCAGCGGATTCTCCTGACGTTGCAAAGTTGATCGGGTCATGCGGACTCTCTTCGTGGTAATTCGCCGGACACCCTCAGCATCGCCGACGAACCCCGCGACTTCAACAACCGTGTTCGAACTGCACGCCAAGTCGGAACAGTAGCCCCACGAAACCATCAGGTGATAGATTGCGGCGGCGACCCGTGTGGCGACAGCCCAAGGTTGTTCGGATCAGCGATCTCGGCGACATCAGAGTTGCGGTAGATCATGTAGTAGACAACTGGAACCAGGATCAACGTGAATGCTGTGGAGACGGTGAGCCCAAAAATCAGAGCCCATGCCAAACCGCTGAAGACGGGATCCAGCGTGATGGGCCAAGCTCCGAGCATCGCCGCCCCTGCTGTGAGGAGGATCGGCCGAAATCGAACTGCCCCACTTTCAATCAGCGCTTCCTTGAGGTCCACTCCCCGAGCACGAACATGCTGGATGAAGTCCAAAAGTAAGATGGCATTCCGATCGGCAATTCCGGCAAGGGCGATCATCCCAATCATCGCTGTTGCTGTGAAGTAAACCGGGTTGGCATAACCGCCCACCGTCGTTCCCGTGAGAGCATTCAGTAACCAAAATCCTGGCATAATTCCGATAACTGTCAGTGGAATCGAGATCATCTGCACGAGGGGAATCAAGTAACTCCCCGTCTGGTACACCATCAAGATGTAGATCATCAGCAAGGCCCCGCCGAATGCCAGGCCCAGATCACGAAACACATCGAGCGTGATTTTCCACTCACCTTCACCGGTCCAGACCACGTTGGCCCCGCCGGGTGTCGGGTTTTTGCGCAGTGCCAACATCAGCCCGATCACCGCTTCTGCTGGTGTCCTCCCGGCCGTGTCCCCAAAGACATAAGCGACGCGCTGGAGATTTTTGTGGTAGATCGTTTGTTCGGCGGGTAGCTCTGCAAACTGACCCAGTTCACCAAGCTGAACGATTTCACCCGTGGGCGTCTTCACACCCAGCCGGGTCAAGGCGCTCAAGCTGCCTCGCTCGGGTTGCGGAAGTTGGAGCACGATGGTCAGTGGATTCAGTTCGCGCGGAAGGTGTGCAGCACCCGCCCGGTAGTCCTGTACATTTCCCTCGCCCGGGTGCATCCCTTGTAACCCGACCCGGAGTGTGTTGGCGATCTCTTCTGTTGTGACTCCAGTAAGCGATGCCTTTTCCTTATCCACTGCGAAGACAAACCGTGACCTTGGAGCCTCCAAAGTCGTGTCGATGTCCACAACGTCCTTGCCCTGGGCAAAGAGCTGCGCCACGTGTTCTGTATCGGTCTTGAAACTCGCACTTTCCTGTCGAGGTGTGGGGTACACTTCCGCCACCAGCGTGCTCAGCACGGGTGGCCCAGGTGGCACTTCGACGAACTTGATGCGCGCTTGATACTTATCGGCAATCGCTTGCAGTTCATTTCGCAACCTCAAAACGATGGCGTGGCTCTGGTGCTGGCGATCTTGCTTGGGAATCAAGTTGATTCGCAGGTCGCCCTGATGGGGTTGCTGTCGGAGGTAATAGTGCCGCACCATACCATTGAAATCCATTGGCGAGGCCGTGCCAGCGTAGCTCAACACCTCCCGGACCTCGGGGGCCCGGCGCACCTCGTCGGCCAGGACTTTGAGTACAGCTTCGGTCTGTTCAAGCGAAGACCCTTCCGGAAGGTCCACCAGAATCTGGAATTCGTTTTTGTTGTCGAACGGCAGCATCTTGAGCGGTACCAAGCCCAATGCCGGCAGCATCACGGAAGCGAGCAAGAGTAGCGTGGTGAACCCAATTAATCCCCACGCTGCCAAGCGGGAATTGAGGAAGGGTGTCAGTACGGCTCGGTAGATTCGATAGGTGCGAGTTTGGTGGATCTCGATCGGGTCGTGGCCGCCCTTGTTATAGACACCCTTGAGTACTTGGTAGCTTAACCAAGGAGTGACAGTGAACGCTACCACCATGGACATGAACATGGCCACGGGCACGTTGAGTGCCATTGGCTGCATGTATGGTCCCATCATTCCGGTGATAAACAGCATGGGGAGAAATGACACCATCACCACCAACGTGGCAACGATAATCGGTGGTCGGACTTCGTTAACCGCTTCCAGGACGGCCTCTTTGGGCGGCTTCCGACGGAGCCGGAAGTGACGGAAGATATTCTCCACATCCACAATCGGATCGTCGACGACCAGGCCGAGAGCCAGGATGAGCGCGAACAGCGTGACACGGTTGATCGAGTAGCCGGCCAAGTAGTTGACCAGCAAGGTCAGCGCGAATGTGAGCGGCACCGCAGTCACCACAATAATGGCTTCGCGCCAACCCAACGAGAGCATAATCAAGGCCGCAACAATGATGATCGCGAGCCCCAACTCGCGGATCAATTCGGAGACTTTCTCATCCGCTGTCTCGCCGCTGTTCCGTGTGATGAGCACTTCGATATCGTGTGGGATCACATCCTGACGAAGCTGTTCAACTTCCGCTTCGAGCGCCCGAGCCACAGCAACAGCATTACTTCCTTTTCGCTTGGCAACGCCGACTGTCACGGCAGGGAAATCGATCGCCCGGTTCGCCACATCCGCTCGCTCAGTCGGGCTCCCGGCTCCGAAGCTGATGCGTGTATAGGTCCGTGGATCTTCAGGTCCATCCGTCACAGTGGCCACGTCGCGCAAGTACACCGGGCGACGATCAAAGACACCGACAACCAGCGATTCGGCCTCCTGGGTGGTTTGAACAAATGGGCCACTCTCGATGAGGAATTCCTTGTTATCAGCCCGCAGGGCTCCTGCCTGAATGTTGACATTCGCACCACGCATGACCCGATCCACATCCAACGGAGTCACCCCGCGAGATGCCATTCGTTCAGGATTCAGTTGCACACGAAGTTGGCGCTGCCGACCTCCGACAATTTCCGTCCGAGCCGTGTTCGGCACGCCCTGCAGAGCCACTTCGACCTGCTCGGCGACTCGTCGGAGGGTAAAATCGTCGGCCGTCTTGCTCCAGAGTGTGGCATTGAAGAAGGGAACATCATCAATCTCCACCGGCTTCACGACCCACCCTGTGACTCCCGGCGGCACCACATCCGAATTCATCGAGATCTTGTTGTAGATCTTCACAAGGCTTTCTTCGCGCTTCTCACCGACGTAGAACCTGACCGTGACGACGGCACTGCCCGGCCGGGACATCGAATAGACGTACTCAACTCCATCGATCTGATACAGCAACCGTTCGAGCTTGGAGGAAACAAGCTGCTCCACTTCTTCCGCGCTCGCACCCGGCATTTGAATGTGGACATCGGCAAGAGGAACCACAATCTGCGGCTCCTCCTCACGCGGTGTCAGGATGAGTGCAGCAACCCCGCCCGCGAGCATCACAAGCATGATCAACACTGCAAGATTGCCGTGAAGGAACGCTTCAATCAGGCGCGAGATGGCTCCGCCATTTTGGGACTGCTGAGTCATATCAGGAATTCCGTTCGGCGGAGGAGTTACGAAAGCGATTTGTTGGGGAGTGCGACTTGCTCACCCGGTGAAAGCCCCGTCAGGATCTCAATTCTGTCTCCAACGATTCGCCCAACCCGGACGAAGCGACGCGACAGGGTGCCGTCCGTTCCCGCAACTTCCACAAGGTCCAGTTGCCCCACTCGCTGGACAGCGGATTGAGGAAGCCAGATCCGTTCCAGTTGACCAATTGGGATCACCGCACGACCATACATCCCGGGCAGGATGGGATTGGTTGTCGTTTGAGGAACGGCGAGTTTGACGAGTACGGAGCGGCTGGATTGCTGAGCTTCGGGAACAACCTCCCGCACAATGGCACTGGTGGAAAGGTTGTTCGCGTCGATTCGGATATCGAGATGTTGGCCAACCGTGATCCCGGAGGCGAGACTTTCGGGCACGTTGACACGAAGCTCAAGATCGCTGGGATCATACACCACGAGCAGCGGCTTCCCCGGGGTCGCAAGATCACCGGGCTCGGCGAACCGATCGGATACAAGACCGGACGTGCTGGCCGCGATCTTGGAATAGGTGAGCTGAACTTCGATGCGATTGATCGTCTCCTTGGCGCGCCGCACTTGCGTTTCCGCGACTCGAAACGCTCCTTCAATTCGATTGGCCTCTTCCGCGCTGATCGACCCCATGTTGCGCAAGAGTTTGATCCGATCGAAGTCCGATTTCCGAGTCACAAAATCGGCCTCGGCAGTCGCTAACCCAGCGACAGCTTCTCGTTGTTGTGCAACCAGTTCTCGATCATCGAGAACGACGATCACTTCGTTTGCAGCAACCCGGTCGCCGGGCCGTGGTTTGATCTCGCGAATCGTCGCCAGGATTTGGCTTGCCACCTCGGCCTTCCGACGGGGTTGGACCGAACCCACGACGGTCACCGTATCGGGAGCCCGGGTGAGCTCGACGGGAACCAGCGTACGACCCGTGGCGGTCGGCCGTTGGACTGGGACACTTCCCGGTGCCACTTTCTGGTGGAAGGCTCCACCCAAATAAGCGAGAAGCAGTACGAGCGCGGCCAGCCCGACTGTGGCGGAGAGGACGCTGCGAAGTGCTCTCAAGAACCACCCCGGTGTTCGATTGGGTTGCGACGAATTCATGGGTTACTTCCCCGGCTTGGCTTCGGAGGCTGGACTCTTCTGAGTAGGTGTTTCGGGCCGCGACCGCGGCTCACATGCACCCGACATTCAGGTCCGTACTCCCATCTTCGGGAGTACCCAAACCTGGAGAACGATCCAACCCACGAAGAACGCAACCAAGATCAACGGTTCCATTTTGTTACTCCTCCTGGTGGCAGGGTTGATGGCTGGTGAATCGGAATGCTCGGTATTCGTGTTGTCAGGTGTCACTGTTTCTTTACCTCTGGCGGGAGTGCGTGCTCCTTGTGAGCTTCAGAGAAACCATTCTCGACAAACTTCGATACCACGTCTGCATGAGCTTGAATCAACTTGACCAGTTTCAGGTCCTCGGATATCTCAGTAACCCGGACTCCGTTCTGCGTGTTCTCGACCGTCATTTTGATTTTGTCGCCATGCTTGAACAACTCCGTGAAGAGCGGATCCCAATGCCGAATGGGTCGGCGATTCTTCATCCGCTCATACATCGCCGGGACATGTTCCTGGATTTTCTTGGCGACTTCAGGGGTCTCGGATTCCGTAACAGTTTCGACGCCCTGATCGAGGAGTTTGACGGTCCGCTTGATCTTCTTGTGATGCTCCAGCAAGAAATGGAAGACTTCTCGATCTGCCGCAACCTCGGCATTCATCGGGCCTTTGCCCTTCCCCTGAGTTAGGGCTGGTGTGAAGGCGCTTCCGGTCCGAGGTCGAGGCGCGGGAGCCAGCTCGGCGACCACCTTGCCCATACTAGCAGGTGATGGCACGGCTTGGGTTGCCTCAACACCTGATCTCCCACTTCGGCTGCCGGCAGCGTTCAACGCCCGGACTGTTGCTTGTTCCGCGCACCAACCGAGCCCCACGAGCAAACTCAGCATGATCAACAATCGCATCTGCTACTCCCATCGGGTGTCGAGCGTTCGATTGACTGTGAAACGTCTTCTTCTCTCCCATCATCATTGATCCACGATCGGCGATTTGGTTACAACTTCTTGCTGGAAGCGTACGGCACCCTTCACTTCCATGTTCCCTTGAGTGACCCACTGTTGCCGTGTTGAGCTACGACTCTCAGGCGGGTCCTGATGTGATCAGTTCGCATTGGCCGTTCACGACCCTGCACGGTAAGCCAATACTCCAGTCATGGCTCACACTCCAGACTCTGATTCCGTGCACCCGAGCCCCGAGGATGACCTCGCGGTACTTCGTCGCGCTCAGAGCGGGGATTTCACGGCGTTCGAACTCTTGGTGACCCGACTCCAGGGTCGAGTTTATCGCCTGGCATTTCGAATCTTGGGACAGGTGCAGGATAGTGAAGACGTGGTGCAGCAAACGTTTTTGAGCATGATCGAGCACCTGGACACGTTTCGTGCCGAATCGGCAGTCTCGACATGGGTTCTCAGGATCGCAACGAACTTCGCGCTCAAGACGCTGCGCAAAAAACGCGGGCTGACCACGATCCCGTTCAATGAACCCGAGGATTCGCTCGCTTCCGTCCCACATCCCGATTACATCGCGAGATGGGGCCAAAGCCCGGAACTAATACTCGAGCAACTGGAGCTTCAGGAGCTACTGAAGAGCGCACTCACCGAACTCGACGAACGCTACCGTGTCGTATTCGTTCTCCGGGACATTGAAGGGCTATCGACTCACGAAACAGCCGCGACGCTCGGACTGAGCGAATCCAACGTAAAAGTTCGACTTCTCCGGGCTCGATTGCAGTTGCGGGAACGCCTCACCCGAGCCCTGGGAGACAGCAGCACACAGGTTCAACCTGATGACCGACACCGGCATCCGTGATACGGCTTTCGGGAGAATTCCTGTAACCACTTCCCTGTATCTCGGGTCTGTAGTGATGTGCAAGAGGAGAGAATCAAGATGACGTGTGAAGAACTGCTTCAGGCGCTGAATGCCGTCATCGACGACACCTCGGCTTTGGAGATTTACCAGGAGTTCGCCGACCACCTTGCGGGCTGCAACCCCTGCCAAATAGTGGTCGATAACATCCGCAAGACGATCCGGCTTTATCAGGCCGGAAAAGCGTATCCGATGCCGGTCAAGTTTCAGGATCGATTCCGGCAAGCCTTACGAGCGAGGTGGAACGCCAAATTCCCTTCTGCGGACTCGTAACTCACGAGGCTCGATTACTGACCACAGGTGCTCTGGCGTTCGAATTTTCATCACGGCACGATGCAGTCATTTCCGCTATTTGATCTACCAACCCAAACTCTCATTACACGTCCCAAGCTACCCCGTTTGACTGGGCGAGCCTGCTTGATCTGTGTCGCCGATCGCAGCAACAGAACCGACCTCGACAGTACGAACACCGGCGGCTATTCACCGCTGGGCCAACTCCAAGGAGTCCGGAAGCATGTCGCGTTCACGAATCCGTCTCGGTGTGATTCTGAGTGCCTGGATCACTTGCACCGGCTGCGCCCATGATAACGATTGGTCGGTCGCCCGGATGATCGGTTGGGATGAAGTCAAGACCCCCAGCAATGTGAAGTTGCCACCGGCACAACTGCAGACCGCCGAGCGTGTCGAGACCGTGGGTCGCAAGATCATCACGCAAAATACGTTCACGGGAATTGAACCGCTCTTCCATACCGTTGGCGTTCCGGAATCGGTGCTTTTCCATCGCGGACCGGAGGAACTCTTCATCAGCGAGGGCTTGGTGAGTAAATGTAAAACCGACCAGGAACTGGCCGCAGTGCTGTGTTCGGAACTGGCGAAGATGGTAACCGAAAAGAAGTCGGCCCGCCGGGTCGGTGCTGATCGTGATTCGTTCCCCGAGGTGGGTCTCTCGACGGGTAATGCGATTGGTTCGGCTGGTGGCACTGCTGCTGACCCTGCCCGGGCTGCGGAAATCGCTTACCAAGAACGTCGGGCCAAGCCCAGCGTAGAACCCGTAGATGCCAAACTCACAGCGCGCAACCTTCTGCGAGACGCTGGTTACGATCCTGCCGAACTGGATCGTGTGGAAGACTTACTCAAGCAGTCGGATCGTGGCGGAGTTTTGAGCAAACAAATGAGTGGTTCGGGGGCCGCACCACGGTGGGACCGCTGACACGAGCTGGCAAAAATCACTTGTGCAGGGATCACGCAAACTCCGTGATCGTGCTTGCCACTTCCCGCTGACCGGGTAATTTGTAAAGACTATTTACGAATTGCCCGATCCTCTCCGAAAGCGGGTGTTCCTGTGTCGCGCCTGTTACGACTCTCAGCATTCTTCACGTTCGCCATTCTCCTAGCCTGTCTCCCGGCCTGTAATCGCTCGTCGGGTAAACCCAAGATTGCAGTGGTGACCAATTGCACCGCGGATTTCTGGAGCATCTGTGAAGCCGGTGCGACCAAGGCGGCCCAGGACAATGATGTCGAGCTTCTCTTTCGGCAACCGGAGAAGATGGACGCTTCGGTGCAGATGCCGATTGTAGACGCATTCGTGAAGCAAGGTGTCAAGGGGATCGCCGTTAGCGTGATCGATCCGGACGGCCAAACCAAGTCGCTGGCACTACTCGCCAAGAAGGTGCCGCTCATCACGATGGATAACGACGCTGAACAATCGGGCCGTCTCTGCTATATCGGGATCGATAACTACGAAGCTGGCAAAGCCGCAGGCCGCCTGGTCAAGAAAGCAATTCCGAACGGTGGCACCGTCGGCATCTTCATCGGTAGCCTCACCTCAGCAAATGGCCGCGCGAGAAGCCAGGGTGTACTCGACGAACTCGCCGGGCAGAAAGATGCGCCAGGGGTTGAAGCGAATCACCCGCTGAAGCCTGACCTGAAAGGGAAGATGTACGGCAATTACTTCCTAGTTGACGGCGAACCCAAAACTGACGGCGGCCCCGGCGATGCACCCTACACCAATGCGTTTGGTGTGCTGGGCCGCGTCAAAGGATTACCCGATCTCGCAATGGTTGGCCTGTACGCATACAACCCACCATCCATCCTGAAAGCCGTCAAGGATCGGGCCATGCTTCCCCAGGTCAAGATCATCGGCTTCGATGAAGACTGGAAGACGTTGGAGGCGATCCAAGCGGGGGAAATCGAGGCGACGGTGGTACAAGATCCCTTTATGTATGGTTATCGCTCGGTTGAAGCGCTGGCTGCCAAGGCGAAAGGTGACGACTCGAAACTGGTGACGGACCCCATTCCCTATCGAATCGTGACGCGTGACGGTGGCCCGGACGAAACGGTGAACAATCTCGTCGTCAAGTATCCCAAGGCCGCGGATTTTGAAGCAAAACTGCGAGCGGATCTGGATTCGGTCAAGAAGTAACGTCGTCCCCGAGACACGATCACCTGCGAAAGTTGCTTCTGTCGTGGATTCCGCGCCGGAGCGACTTCCGTTCGCCACAAAACCTCTCCTTGCTCATGTCCATACCGCGGTTACAGGTTACCGGAGCCCGCAAACAATTCCCGGGTGTGATTGCGCTCGATGGTGTGTCTCTGCAAGCTGCACCGGGTGAAGTCGTCGCAATCGTGGGTGAAAATGGTGCGGGCAAATCGACGCTCATGAAAATCATCGGTGGAGTCTACACCCCCGACGCCGGTGTGATCCTCCTCGATGGACAACGCGTTCACTTCGCCGGCCCTCGCGCTGCAATGCGTGCCGGAATCAGCTTGATCCACCAGGAACTCAACCTCGCTGAAAACCTCTCGGTGCTCGACAACTTGTTCCTGGGTCGTGAGATCACGAGCGGGGGCGGGCTGCGTGTCCTCAACCGCGCTGCCATGGTCGAGAAGGCCAAGGTATTACTTGATCGTGTCGGACTACCCCCTTCACGCGTTCGCTCCCGGGTCGGCTCACTGCCACCGGGTGAAAAGCAGATGGTCGAGATCGCCCGGGCTTTGGGCCTCGATGTCCGGCTGCTCATCATGGACGAACCGACATCGAGTTTGACACAGCGGGAAACCGATCGGCTTTATGAAGTGATCGATGCAGTGAAAGCGACGGGAGTATCCGTGCTCTACATCTCCCACCGCCTCGGTGAAGTGACCCGTGTCGCCGATCGTGTCGTTGTGCTCCGCGATGGTGCCAACGCGGGCGAACTCGAACGGCAGGAGATCACCCACGACAACATGGTTCGCCTGATGGTGGGTCGCGATTTGAAACAGTTTTACCCGCGATCCCAGAGGTCGGGTACAGGTGGCGCGGCAGTACTCTCCTTGAAGAACCTTCGCTACCACAACGGCCCATCCACACCCGTGACATTTGAAGTTCGAGCCGGCGAGATTCTGGGAATGGCCGGCTTGGTTGGCGCGGGACGAACAGAGTTATCGGAAGCGGTCTTCGGTATTCGGCGAGTTGTCGGGGGCGAGTTACTGCTCGGCGGAATCCCGATCCAACCTCGCCATCCTTCCACTGCGATCGCTGCAGGTATTTTCTTGGTGCCCGAAGACCGACGCCTCCACGGCCTGGTTTTGGGGGAAAGCGTCGGGTTCAACCTGAGCTTACCCAACCTGGATCGGCTCACCACCCTTCTCGGTGTCCAACGCCGCGCGGAAGCGGAACTTCACCGCACCTGGATTGAACGACTACGGATCAAAACGCCATCGGCTGCTCAACGGGTTGGCTTACTCTCGGGCGGCAATCAGCAAAAGGTGGTTTACGGGAAGTGGCTGGCGCGGGGACCGCGAGTGCTCATCCTGGACGAACCGACGCGGGGTGTGGATGTGGGAGCCAAAGCCGAAATCTACACCCTGATCGACGAGTTGGCGGCCCAAGGCGTCGCGATCTGGATGATCACCAGCGATATGGAAGAGTTACTCGGCATGTCGGATCGTGCAGTCATCATGCATGAAGGCAGACTCGCAGGTGAACTGAGTCGTGAGCAATTGACCGAAGAAGCCGTGATGAGACTTGCAACAGGGGCGGACGCATCATGACGCGAATTCTCGGTGTGTTAGGGCTTCTGATTGTCCTGTATGCCTCGCTTGTGGCTTCCGATCCCAATGCAGGAGACCGGGACAACCTAATTTCTGTTGCGAATATCCAGGGACGATATGGCGTGATTACGCTCGGTGCAGCGCTGGTGATTCTGTGTGGTGGCATCGATCTGTCAATTGGATCTGTCGTCGGTTGTTCGGCAGTCCTGTTCGGCGTAGTGATGGAATCGGGTGTCCATCCCTACTTGGCAGTGCCACTCGTGTTGGCTTTCGGTGCGATGGTCGGAATGATCAACGGTTTGCTCATCACCCGGTTGAAGCTGCAACCGTTCCTGGTCACGCTTTGTGGCATGTTTGTATACCGTGGGCTCGCTCGCATGCTCGCGGGAACTGTGAGCGTAAGTCGCGTGATTCAGGATAAGCCACTCGTCCATCCTGAGTTCACCGACCCGCTTCTGAATCTTCA